>CAZELD010000012.1:0-41621 GCA_964512855.1 uncultured Muribaculum sp. | reverse complement strand
TATAATGAAATTATTGTATACTATTTATTGCGTTTCGATGATTGTAATCTTATGTATAATTTTACAATGTGAAAGTTGAAAAGTGAGAGGCTGGTTAGCCACATTTTTACAACTCAAAAACAAAAGAGACAAAAGTAAATAGTGCATAATAGTAAATGTGTTTTATGTTAGGTTTGGAAGCCTTAGTAATTAAGGTAACAGAACAAGCCACTTCGTGAGAAGCGGCTTGTTCTGTTTTTTAACGGTAAAAAAACGGTGTGTCTTATTTTTTGCTATTTTTGTATAGGTGAATCCATAATATATATATGAATATAAGTATGTGTTAGTGGAAGCCGGATTATATGTATGAAGCTTCATTATTTTAACCCTGAAAATGATATTGCGTTGGGACTTGCTGAAGGTCAACGTCTTACAATGTCGCCTATTGTCTCCTCATTGCATGATTCGGGAGCGTTGTTGCCGTTATGGTATGCGTCGCCGGGCGATTCTGTGCTTGTAGAGAAGGGGTATGATGCCGATTTTGTGACGAAGATGTGCCGTGATTTCGCCATAAATGATGTGTCGGTCGCTGAATTTATGGGGGGAGGATCCCCTTTATGTAGGGGGTTGGTACCCTCTGACAGGTGGGGGAGGTCGATATGTATTGATGGGGAGGTTGAGGGCGCTCCGTGGGGGTGGTCATACGAGGCGGCTCATCGGTTGCATGATGCCGGCGCGTCGACACCTGATGGGGATCGATTGATCGCGCTTCGGAAATTGTCACATCGCCGGACTACGATTGAAGTTTTGTCGCGCTTGTCGGAGCGGGTGGGGTTTGCTCTGCCGCCGTCGCCTGTCGAGGTTAGTGATGTGTCGGCGTTGGGTCGTTGCATCGATGAATGGGGATCGGTGTATGTCAAGCAACCCTGGTCGAGCAGCGGGCGTGGGGTGTTCCGCATTGATAGATTGACAACTCAGTTGACGTCTCGGGTATCGGGTATGATAAGACGGCAGGGTAGTGTGCTTGTTGAGGCGGCATTTGATAAGTCGGCTGATTTCGCAATGCTATTCCGGTCGTTATCGGGTCGGACGGAGTTGGCGGGCTATTCGTTGTTTTTTAATCCCGGCCGTGATTCATACGGTGGCAATCTAATGGCGTCAGATGAGGCTATTGAGGATTATCTTGTTGCGTTAGGCGCGAGGCGGCATTACTTGGAGGAATTGAAGCGTTGCCTTCCTGAGATATTGTCGGAGATGGTGTCGCCGGTCTATGACGGATATTTTGGGATAGATATGATGGTGGGTGTGGATGGATCGATTTCTCCGTGTGTAGAGGTGAATTTGAGGATGACGATGGGCGTAGTGGCTCATATATGGCGAGAGCGATACCTTTATCCCGGTGTTAACGGAGTTTTCCGAGTTGAGGCTGTGTCGTTTTCGGAAGGTGAGACATCAGCATACGAGGTAAAAAACAACCGTATGCAAAAGGGGCGAGTATTGCTAACGCCTCCTTCGGCATACGGATTCATATTTTCGGTTGAGACAGTTGACGGTATTGATATCAGAATTTGAGGAGTTCTTGGTAAAGGCGATGCGTTGGCAATCCCATTACGTTGTAGTAGCTCCCTGATATGTCTTTTATTCCAACGGCTCCAATCCATTCCTGGACTCCGTAAGCACCGGCTTTGTCGATGGGATGGAAACGGCTCACGTAGAATTGTATCATATCTTCGGTAAGGTCACCGAAAGTCACCTCGGATTGAACGGAGAAGGTTACGGATCTCAAGTTAGAGACGATGGTTACTCCGGTTACGACTTTGTGGGTTTTTCCGGATATTTTTCGCAACATTTCCACGGCTTCTTCATCGGTGGCCGGTTTTCCTAAAATTTCTTTGTCGATTATCACTGTAGTGTCGGCTGTGATGAGTAGTTGCTCCGGGAGCATTTGTTTTTTATACGCATACGCCTTTTTGTAAGAGAGGTATCCTGCGACATCATCGAGCGCCATATTTTCGGGGTATGATTCGTCGACTTCAATGTTGTTGGCTATGTCGAAATCGATAGCCATCATTGACAATAATTCACGACGGCGAGGAGAATTGCTCGCCAAAATAACGCTATAGTGTCCGAGATTTTCTAATGGGTTACGTGCCATAATATTAAACAACCTTTTATTACCAACCGAATGCTTTTTCTTTTTTTGATGTCGCCCAATTGTTTTGGGCTTTCATAATCTCTTCGAGTATGTCTCTCGCCACACCGTATCCTCCTTTGACGGGCGATATGTATGTTGCAATTTCTTTTATTTCGTCGGCGGCATCAGCGGGCGCCACCGCTAAACCGGCGTATTCCATAGATTCATAATCGGGCAGGTCGTCGCCGACGAATGCCGCGTTTTCTTGTCTGACGCCGATGTCGATGAGCCATTGCTTGAATCTGTCGAGTTTCATGCCGCATTTTGTGAATATGTCGGTTATGCCCAAGGCCTTGTATCGAGTAATAATCGCCGAGCTGTCGGCTCCGGTTATTATTGCGATTTTATACCCTCTTTTTACGGCAAGTTGAAGCGCGAAACCATCCTTGATGTTCACCATTCTTGCGGGAATTCCATCATGTCCCAAAGGAATGGTTGACGGCGACAGCACACCGTCCACATCAAATGCGATGGCGCTGATCTGCGTCAGGTTATAATCAACTTTGCTCATTATAGTACTTTTTTATTATGTTTTGCGATAATAGTGAATAAATGTCTTTGGCCTCTCCGGTTAATTCGTCGAGATGTTTTTGTATTGTAATCAGGTCGTTTCTTCTTGCCGGCCCCGTTTGTCCTTCGTAGGGAGACACCGTCAATGCCTTTTCGAGCGTGGCTTTAATCAGTGGCTCCATTACCGACAAGTCCTGTCCTATACTTTTTAATATATCAACAGAAAACCCCCACAAATAGTTTGTGAAATTGCAGGCAAAAACAGCGGCAATGTGAAGCTTTTTCCTGTCTTCGCCGGATGCTTTTTTTACGTTTGGACTTATTCTCTCGGCGAATAAGCGTATTTTGCCTAAAGACTCCTCGTCGCCGCTTTCAATGAATACCGGCACCTTTTCCATGTCGACGGGAATCTCTTTTGAGAATGTCTGCATCGGGTATATTACTCCGAAGCGCGGGCTAATGAGGCTTAACGCATCCATTGAGACCGATCCTGAGGTGTGTACCCAAAGCGCGTTGTTTGGGCGGACGGCTGCTGCGATTTCCGGTATTGCGTCGTCTTTTACTGAGATGATGTATATGTCGGCATCGTCGGCCAGGCGATTCAGGTCGTCAATTGCTTCGGCGCCTATGCGGTCGGCGAGCGTTTTCGCATTTTTTAGAGATCGGCTGTATATTTGCTCTATTTTGGTGGATTCGCAAAGTTGCAGGGCGATGTGCGTGGCTACGTTTCCTGAGCCGATAATTATAGCTTTCAGCGTTCTTTCCATGTGCCGATATGGACTTTTTCCCACATTAGCTTTTCGGTGTTTTGCGTTTTTTTCTCTTCGGCTTTGTGTCCGATGGCGATTATGCACACAGGCAGTATTGTGTCGGGCATTTCCAGGATGTTTTGCACGTAGGTTTCTGATTGGATGTCGTTGTCGGTGTATCGTCCTCGCACTTGTATCCAACATGAGCCGAGGCCGAGGTCGGCGGCTTGTAGTTGTATGAAAGTCGCTGCGATAGCAGCATCTTCAATCCAAGGGTCGGAGGCTTCTACGTCGGAGGCCACAATCACAGCGAGGGCGCATCCGGCGATAGGGCGCGCTCCGTTGTCTTTGCATTTGCTGAGCGCTTCCAGTTTGGCCGGTTCTTCGACGAGTACGAAGTGCCACGGGCGGGAGTTTTTGGAAGTTGGAGCCATGAGCGCGGCTTCCATTATAGTTTTTACGTCTTCGGCGGATACTTCCTCTTGAGTGAATCGGCGAATGCTGCGCCGATTTACGATTAGATCATGAAAATTTGACATATAGCAAGGTTGAGTTAAGCACAAATTTAGTTTATTGTGGGAAGACGGCCAAATAAACCGCGCGTTTTTTTGAGAGGGGTGTAAAAGGGGAGAAGGGATTGGGAGAGAATTGGACAAATTAGCCGAATTGGACAAATTAGCCGAATTGGACAGATTAGTCGAATTGGCCGGGTTAGCCCAATTGGACGAATTGGAGTCGAATAGGAGGAAGGATTGGGTTAGTGGTGGAGGACCCAGGCGTCGGGGTATTTTTGGGCGTTGTCGCCGATTGAGAGTATTGAGTGTACTTCTCGGTAGCTTTTTCCGGATGCGACGTATATGCGATAGCGGTTGTCGGAATGGAGTATTGTCAAGTTGGAGTCGTGGCGCTCGGCGATGTATTCTTCAGCTTTGCTTTGTGTAGGCAATGATGCTACAATAAGGAAGTATCGGTCTTTGTCGGCAGTCGTGGCCGGGGTTGCAACGGCTTGTGACAACTGGGTTTCGCTTTTTTCTTTCGGGGTCACGATGGCGACCGCATCGGCGTTCTCGGGAAGGGCGAAGGAGAGTATTTGTGGAGCGTTTTTGATTACGATTTTTTCGGTTGCAGTTTTTGTGGAGGTGAAGTTTTTTGTAAATGCGGCCATTTCAGGGCTGTGTTCGATGACGGGAGTTGACAACATTAGGCCTAATCCGACGAGTACAGCTACCGATGCTGCGGCGCGAAGCGCGATTTTTGCGGAGTTGAGAATTAATGCGCGTTTTTGTTTTTTGCCTGTATTGTCGGTGGTGACGTGCAGGGGTTGTAGTTTGAATGACGGCAGCCCTACTAATCGGGGCGATATTGCCGTTGCGGTAAATGGCTCAAATTCAAGATTTCCTTCGACATTCTGTTTTAGGATGCCAAGACGCCCGACGGCAAATTCTCCTGATACTGCAATTTGAGACTTTAGCGCAGCCACCTGCTCGGCGATTGTGGCAATGGCTCGGTCGAATGTTGTGGCATAGTCTCTTGCGATTGACGAGGCGAGCAATCCATCGTTGTGTGTCACATCGGAGTTAAATGACAGCGCTCGAGACGGGGGATTGATGACGCCTGTGGATTCGTCGATTTCTGCAGGGGTATAATGGGCGATGAAAGCGCCGAGTTCGGGCACAATCACGCAGTCATGTCGCAGGATTAGGTATTCTATATGTCGGGTTATTGAATTCACATTACAAAGATAGCGACTAAAAATTATATTTCAAAACTGTATTTGATGATTATTTATTAACGAGTTTTTAACAATGGAGGGGAGTGGAGGGGATTAGCCGAATTGGGAGCGGAATGTGTGTGTGGGGATACACAAAAGGCTTGCATGAGCAAGCCTTTTTATCGTGTGAAATATGAAGCAATATTGTTTATTACCTAACTCTCAGAGCTTTGCCGATGGCGAGTTTTGTGGTGGCGGTTATGCCGTTTAGTTTGCATAGCTTGGCTACCGTAGTTCCGTTTCGTCCGGCGATTTTGGAGAGAGTGTCACCTTTTTTTACTTTCACGGTTGATGATTGGAATGAAGACGCGACAGTTTTTGAAGCTGTGGTTTTCTTTGTGGGCGCATAGTTGCGCGACTCGGTGTAGTTGCTTTTGGTGAAAGTGAATTGGTCGGTATGTGTGGTTTGATTTTCAAAGTCGAAAATAGCGGCCGGGTTTATCGCATAACCCATGAATCTTGTTTCAAAATGTAGGTGCGGGCCTGTTGATCGGCCTGTGTTTCCTCCGAGCGCGATGGGGTCGCCTGCTTTTACGTAGTCATCGGGCTTTACGAGGAATCGAGACAGGTGTCCGTATACGGTTTCCAGTCCGTTTTCATGCCGAACGATTACGTAGTATCCATATCCTTTCCGCTCGAACCGCGTCAAACGGACTTTACCGTCGAAAGCGGCGCGGATGGTGTCGCCGATCTGCACTTTCAGGTCGATACCTTTGTGCATACGGCGGAATCTCTTACGGTATCCGTAGGGTGAGGTCACATATCCCGGGGTGGGCATCGCAAAATTTGTCACATCGATTACTTTAGAGTCGGGGACTATGGCGTTAGCGTATGCGTTTACCAACGGGCTGTCCCAACCCTCGGTGTATATATCCAATTCGGGTTCCTCTTCCTCTTTGAACATATTGTCCATGTAGTCGAGAGTTTCTTTTAGCTTAATTTGCTCTGTGACTGTTGTTTGGTAGGCTAATAGGTCTTTGTGCTCGGCATTATGCTGCGCAGGGCGTCGAGTGGCGATGTCATCGGCGGCAACTGACATGGATGTCAATGCGCAGATTGTTGCTAATGCTATGTTTTTTAAATTGAATCGCATTCGGTTTTCCGGTTTCTTTTCAGGTTTTTCTCAATTCGGCGTTGAAAGCGGAAATCGCAAATTGGTTAATAAAACGAAAGGATCTCGTGGTTTCGCTAATTTGGGTTTATTAACTTTCTCGTCGTTTCTACTCCAAATATACGGAAAAAATTATTTAATGCCTTGTTTCGCGCAATAAAAAAGTGCAAATAAACCCTAAATTGAGATTCAGCCGGGTGTAATGACTTGTAATACAGTGGGGTGGCATAAATATGTTTTAAAACATATTTTGAACAAATTGAGATTTGAGATTGTTGTCGGCGTTAATTAGTGTTAACGAAAGCGGATGGGTTGTGTGCGTTTTTTTTTTCAGCTAATTCTTGACCAATCGATGTGGGAGTTGGAAGGGACGGAGAGTTCTCTGAGCAGAATGCGGTGTTTAGGCGCCGCCAACGAAGGGTCGCTGTCGAGTATTTGCTCGGCAATGTCGCGGGCGAGTTGAACGATCTGTCCGTCGGTGGCGAGATTGGCGATGTGGAGTTCAAACGGGATTCCGCTCTGCATTGTCCCTTCGATGTCGCCCGGGCCGCGCATTTTCATGTCGGCTTCCGCTATTACGAACCCGTCATTTGTTGAGGTCATTATTTCAAGCCTTTTCCGGGTGTCTTTCGCTATTTTTTCGTGAGACATGAGTATGCAGAAGCTTCTTTCGGATCCACGCCCCACTCTTCCTCTGAGCTGGTGGAGCTGTGATAGGCCGAATCGCTCGGCGTTTTCGATCAGCATGACGGTTGCGTTAGGGACGTTGACGCCGACCTCTATTACGGTGGTCGCTACGAGAATGCGGGCTTCTCCGGAAACGAACAGAGACATCTGATGTTCCTTTTCGGAGGGCTTCATTTTTCCGTGGACGTAGCATACTTTGTATTGCGGGAATGTTTCTCGGATTAGCTCGTATCCCTCCTCAAGACATCGGAGGTCGAGCTTTTCGTTTTCTTTGATTAGCGGGTAAACGATGTAGGCTTGTCGCCCTTCTTTCAGTTGTTTTCCGATTCCTTGATACACGCTCATGCGCGACGCGTCGTATCGGAGCAGTGTCGCAACCGGCTTTCTTCCCGGAGGCAGTTCGTCGATGACCGATACGCTTAAGTCGCCATATACGGTCATGGCGAGGGTGCGCGGGATAGGTGTCGCTGTCATTACGAGGACGTGCGGCGGGATGGTGTTTTTGCTCCAAAGGCGCGCTCTTTGCGCGACCCCGAATCGGTGCTGCTCGTCGATCACCACGAAGCCGAGGTTTTTAAACTTCACATTGTCCTCGATCACCGCATGGGTGCCTATTAATATATGTAGGGATCCGTCTTCGAGCTGAGAATGTATGATGTCGCGCTCTTTTTTGCGAGTTGATCCGGTGAGGAGCTTTATGTTCACTCCGATGGGGGCCGCAAGCTTGGATAGCGTCTCGAAGTGCTGCGACGCGAGGATTTCGGTTGGGGCCATCAGGCAAGCTTGTGTAGAGTTGTCGAGGGCTATCAGCATACAGAGGAGCGCGACGAGTGTTTTTCCACTGCCGACATCTCCTTGAAGTAGTCGGTTCATCTGCCGTCCGGTTGTCATGTCGGCTCGAATTTCCTTAATCACTCTTTTTTGCGCCGCAGTGAGCCGGAACGGAAGCTGCTCGGCGTAGAATCGGTTGAAAAAATCGCCTATGCGTGAGAATCGGAATCCCGGCAGCGTGGCGGCTCGTTGCCTCGAATATCGGAGGATGCTTAGCTGAAGGTAAAACAGTTCTTCAAATTTCAGCCTTGTTCTTGCGGCGTTCAGTTTCTCGAAGGATCTCGGATTGTGGATGTTTACGAGCGCTTCGCGCAGTGGCATTAGATTCAGCCGGGCGATGACTTCATCCGGTAGTGTTTCTTGTATGGCCGGGAATGTGGCGAGGATGTTTTGCACCCATGCGGATATTTGCCGTGATGCGATTCCACTGTTGCGCAATGTGTCGGTTAGTGGATATACTCCTCTCATACCTTGTTGGGCAGTGGCTGATTGCGAGGTGTCGATTTCGGGGTGCACCATGCTCCAACGGTTGTTGAACAGCTCGGGTTTCCCGAATATGATGTATTCGTTTCCGATGTGGTAGCTTTCCCTTATCTGCTTTATTTTTCTGAACCACACGATTTCCATTGTTGTCCGTCCGTCGGTGAATACGCCCACGAGCCTTGTTTTGGCGCCTTCACCTTGGACTGACATAGCAATGAATCGTCCCTTGACTTGCACCATAGGCATATTCTCTTCAAATTGCGATATTGTGAAGAATGATGAGCGGTCGAGGTGTCTCGTGGGTAAATGGAACAGCAGGTCGCGATAGGTTTTTATGCCTAACTGCTTGTTTAGGAGCTCGGCTCGCTTCGGGCCTATTCCTTTCAGGAATTTGATGTCAAGTTCGCGCAGGCGGTTCATTTGCTGTTGAAAAGTTCTGCGATTTTGATGTCGGCCGGTAGGGTGACTTTTATGTTTTTGGGGTCGCCGTCGACGAGAATCATCTGCGGATGTCCGGCAGCCGCCATCACTGATGCGTCGTCGGTGAATTCTTTTCGGAAAGGTAGACGGTAGGCCTGCGATAGGAGCTTGGCGTTGAACGCCTGCGGTGTCTGTACTGCTCGATAGCGGGCGCGGTCGACCGGGATTGATGCGTCGCCTTGCGGCATTATCAGTGATTCGCATACGGGCGTAACCGGAATGGCTCCCGGCGCTCCTGCTATGACCGGCTCTATTACTCGATGTATCAGCTCGGTTGACACCATTGGGCGGGCGCCGTCGTGTACGGTTATTATTGCATCGTCGGGTATTGGCTCCTGAATGGCCTCGATTGCATTTTTGACTGATTCCCAGCGTGACGCGCCTCCGAAAGTGATTTCGGGGGATGTGAAGTCGTATTGTTCGCACAGTGATTTCCACATAGTGTCATGGTCGCGGTTTATGACCAGGATTATGTGGCTGCCGGGAAGCGCGGCGCGGAATTTTTCGATAGTCGTCATCAGCAGCGGGCGGCCGCAAAAGTCGCAGTATTGCTTTGGCCGCTCGGCGCCGAAGCGCGATCCGGATCCGGCGGCGACGATGATGTTGTGGTAGGAGTTTCCGTACATATATACAAAGGTACGAATTTTTTTTGTGATGGAGCGTTTGAGCTTGTGCAAAAAAAAAGCGGGCTGCGCCGTATATGCTACGACACAGCCCCATATAATTCAAAAATGTGCAGTCAGATTTTCTTTGGGTTCTTTGTTGTCGGTGGCTTGGGCTTAACGGTAATCTTTAAGCATTTTCTGAAGGCGTTGGCGAGCAAAGAATATGCGGCTCTTAATGGTTCCGAGCGGAAGGTTCATCTGCTCGGCGATTTCGTTGTATTTGTATCCCGCAACGTGCATAGAGAAGGGGATGCGGTATTCATCAGCGAATGAGTCGATAGCCGCGGTGATTTCGTTGGCTGCGATAGAGCCGTCGGGGGTCTCGAAGCCGGAATCCTGGGGGCGGTTCAGGTGATAGAGATCTTCGGTTTGGTCGATGACAGTTGCCGAACGCACCACTTTGCGGTAGTTGTTGATGAAGATGTTGCGCATTATTGTGAAGACCCAGCCTTTGAAGTTGGTGTTGTCAACGTATTTGTCCTCGTTGTCAAGGGCTTTCAAAGTTGTGTCCTGAAGTAGGTCGTAAGCGTCATCGCGGTTTGCGGTTAACGTGTAAGCGAAGTTTAACAGATTGCTCTGAAGATCGAGAAGTTTAGTTTGAAAATTAGAAGAACCCATAGTCGAAAAAATTAAAGTAACAGTGCAAATAGTAAAATAATCGGTAATCTCAAATGCTTCACAAAGGTGTTACAAATTGATTACGATACAAAGATACGCATTATTTTTAATGTGCAATAGTTTTAAGCAAATTTTTTCATCTAATAATCAATATTTAACCATTGTTAAAATACAAATATGTGATTATCAAGGGATATTCTTAAGGATGTTAAGTTACATATTTGTTACAGGATTTGCGGTTTGCTGTTACATTGGCTGAGGATGTGTGTTCTCCTGCTGTAAAACAATGTTTTGCAGCTATTGTTCGATAGCGTGTGTGTGTTTTTTCTTTTTTGATTGCTAATTGGCCGGATTAGGCGGATTGGCAGAGTTGACTGATAATTTCCGGGGAATAAAAAAAGATGTGGCTTAGAAACCACATCTTTATGTCGGGGTGGCGGGATTCGAACTCGCGACCCCCTGCTCCCAAAGCAGGTGCGCTAACCGGACTGCGCTACGCCCCGATTACCTTTCGGTGCTGCAAAGTTAGGAAAAGTTTTTTAACCGTGCAATAGTCAAATGCTAATATTCGTCCCAAGATCGGATTTCGATTTGGTCAATAGGAAGATGGGTGAATGCATTGATGAACGCAGATGCGAGGCGGGCGTTTGTCAACAGGGGTATGTTTAGGTCTATCGCCGCGCGTCGTATTCTGTATCCGTTGCTCAATTCGGTTTCCGAGAGGTTTTTGGGTATATTCACCACGAGGTCAACCTCTTTCTTGTGCAATAATTCCAATGCCTGGGGCTGCATATCGGGCTGGCTCGGCCAATATACTTTTATCGCCGGGATGCCATTGTCGGTAAGGAATTGATGTGTTCCTCCTGTTGCGTAAAGCGCATAGCCATTGTTGTGCAATTGATGCGCCGCGTCAAGCATATTTGCTTTTTGTTTTGGCGTTCCGGTTGAGAGTAGCACCCCTTTTCCTTTTGAAGGAATTCTCATTCCTACCGACAGCATCGCTTTCAATATGGCTTCGTCAGTGTCGGCGCCGATGCATCCAACTTCGCCGGTTGAGGCCATGTCGACACCGAGGACCGGATCGGCTCCTTGCAGTCGGGAGAAAGAGAATTGGGATGCTTTTATCCCGACGTAGTCGAGGTCGAATGCGTTTTTGTGCGGTTTTTCCACGTCGTGTCCGAGCATAACTCTTGTGGCTATGTCGATGAAGTTGAGTTTCAATACTTTGCTGACGAAGGGGAATGATCGGGATGCGCGCAGGTTGCATTCGATTACCTTTATGTCGTTGTTTTTCGCGAGGAATTGAATGTTGAACGGTCCGGATATGTTTAGCGCTTTTGCGATTTTCTGACTTACTTTTTTGATGCGCCTTATTGTTTCCACATATAGTTTTTGGGGCGGGAACTGGATTGTGGCGTCGCCTGAGTGCACTCCGGCAAATTCGATGTGTTCTGAAATGGCATAAACTTTGATTTCTCCGTTTTGGGCAACGGCGTCCATTTCGATTTCCTTTGCGTTCTGGATGAATTCAGTTACAACTACAGGATGCTGCTTGGAGACGTTGGCGGCGAGTTTGAGGAATCGTTCAAGCTCCTCGTTGTTGCTGCACACGTTCATCGCTGCTCCTGAAAGGACGTAGCTTGGACGCACGAGAACCGGGAATCCCACTTCGTCGATGAATTTGTTGATGTCGTCAAAAGATGTAAGTTCGCGCCATCTTGGCTGATCGACGCCTATGTCATCGAGCATGGCGGAGAATTTGTGGCGGTCTTCGGCGTTGTCGATTGAGGACGCCGAAGTGCCGAGGATTGGCACGTTGGCGTTGTCGAGGCGCGTTGCGAGATTGTTTGGAATCTGGCCGCCCACTGACAGGATTACGCCGTGGGGTTGCTCCAGGTCGAGGATGTCCATCACGCGTTCGTAGGTTAGCTCGTCGAAGTATAGACGGTCGCACATATCATAGTCGGTGGAGACAGTTTCGGGGTTGTAGTTTATCATTACCGAACGCCAACCTTCGCGTTTAACGGTCATCAATGCGTTCACGGAGCACCAGTCAAATTCCACGGAGCTGCCGATGCGGTATGCCCCGGAGCCGAGCACGACGATTGATTTGTGGTCGTGCAGGTAGTTCACGTCGTTTGTGTCGCCGTTGTATGTGAGGTACAGATAATTTGTCATCGCCGGATATTCAGCGCCGAGGGTGTCGATCTGCTTTACCACAGGGGTTATGCCGAGGGACTTGCGGTATTCGCGCACTTTTATGATCTTCTCCTCTGTGTTTACGAGTTTTTCTTTCCATAAAGCGCGCGCGATCTGGAAGTCGCTGAATCCTTGTTTTTTGGCCTGGCGAAGCAGTTCGGTAGGCACTTTTTCAAGCTCGTCAAACGTCTCAAGCTCATCGGCTGTCATCACGATATTATGGAGCTTGTAGAGGAACCAGCGGTCGATTTTAGTCAGCTCGTGCAGGCGTTCGACTGAGTATCCTTGCCTCATGGCTTTTGATATTACAAATATTCGTTTGTCGGTCGGGTCGGCGAGGGCGTGGTCGATGTCAGGGACTTTAAGCTCCTTGTTTTCAACGAAACCATGCATACCTTGCCCGATCATACGCAATCCTTTTTGAATCGCTTCCTCGAAAGTTCGTCCGATAGACATTACCTCTCCGACGGATTTCATTGATGATCCGATTTCACGCTTCACGCCGTGGAATTTTCCGAGATCCCAGCGCGGGATTTTTACTACGATATAGTCGAGCGCAGGCTCAAAGAATGCCGAAGTTTCTTTGGTTACGGAGTTTTTGAGGTCAAACAAACCGTAGCCAAGCCCGAGTTTAGCAGCGACGAAAGCCAATGGATATCCAGTTGCTTTTGACGCAAGCGCTGAAGAGCGCGACAAACGCGCGTTCACTTCGATCACTCTGTAGTCCATTGAGGTCGGGTCGAATGCGTATTGCACGTTACATTCGCCCACGATTCCTATGTGCCGAATTATTTTTATGGCGAGTTTTCTTAAATAGTGGTAGTCTTCGTTGGAAAGAGTTTGGGAAGGCGCGACTACGATTGATTCTCCGGTGTGTATTCCAAGTGGATCGAAGTTTTCCATGTTGCACACTGTGATGCAGTTGTCGAAACGGTCGCGTACGACTTCGTATTCAACTTCTTTCCATCCTTTCAGTGACTTTTCGATTAGAACTTGCGGAGAGAAGGCGAGCGCTTTTTCCACGAGAGCCACAAGTTGCTGTTCGTTGTCGCAGAATCCGCTTCCGAGGCCTCCTAATGCGTATGCCGCGCGCACGATTATCGGGTATCCAAGCGCAGAAGCGGCTTTGATTGCGTCGGCAATATTGCTTACTGCCTCGCTCTTTATGGTTTTGACGTTTATTTGATCGAGTTTCTTGACGAATAGCTCTCGGTCTTCGGTATCCATAATCGCTCTCACTGGAGTTCCGAGCACTTTGACGCCGTATTTTTCAAGGACGCCGCTTTCATACAGCGCGACGCCGCAGTTGAGCGCTGTCTGTCCGCCGAAAGCGAGCATTATTCCATCGGGACGTTCTTTTTCGATGACTTTCTCAACGAAATACGGGGTCACCGGTAGAAAGTATATTTTGTCGGCGAATCCGTCGGAGGTTTGTACTGTCGCAATATTCGGATTTATCAGAATCGTAGAGATTCCTCCCTCTTTCATCGCTTTCAACGCTTGTGAGCCGGAGTAGTCAAATTCACCCGCTTCACCGATTTTCAACGCGCCGCTTCCGAGCAGCAATACTTTTTTTATAGAATGTTGATCCATGATTGCAATGAAATGAGGATTTATATCATATTAATAAATTCGTCAAATAAAAATTCGGTGTCTTTCGGCCCTGACGAGGCTTCAGGGTGGAATTGTGCAGAGAAGAATGGTTTGGTTTTGTGCCGTATGCCTTCGTTTGTCCCGTCATTCATGTTTACGAACAACGGTTCCCAATCATCGGGCAATGTTGAGCTGTCGACTGCAAACCCGTGGTTTTGTGAAGTTATGAAGCATCGATCGGTTCCGACTTGTCGCACGGGTTGGTTGTGGCTTCGGTGTCCATACGCAAGTTTATAAGTCTTTGCTCCGGCAGCTTTAGACAGAAGTTGGTTACCCATGCAGATTCCACATATAGGCTTCCCTATTTTTATCGCTTTGCGTATGTTTTCCACTGTTTTTTCGGCGAGGTCGGGATTGCCTGGTCCGTTTGAGATGAATAGCCCGTCGTAGGGTATTGATGTGAAATCGTAGTCCCACGGCACTCTCACGACTCTTACTTCGCGTCGTGTGAGACATCTTATTATATTGTGTTTAACGCCGCAGTCGACGAGCACTACGGTTTTTTCACCTTCGCCATGCTCTTCAACCGATCGGCAGCTAACTTTTGCCACGAGATTTTCGGCATTAGGGTCGTAGAAATCGACTTCCGGGGAGCCTTCGATTATTATTTTTCCGAGCATTGATCCGTGTTCGCGCAGATGTTTTGTCAAAGCTCGGGTGTCGATACCGTATATTCCGGCTATTTTTTCTTCCTTCAGCCAGTCGGCGAGGCTTCTGTCGGCTTGCCAATGGCTTGGTTCCCACGTGTAGTCTTGAGCGATAATAGCTTTGCAATGTATGTGCTCGCTTTCGTAGTATTCGCTCACGTCATCTTTTTCACGGCGAGGAGGGACACCGTAATTTCCAAGAATCGGATAAGTTGTCACTAAGATTTGTCCTTCGTAGGACGGATCGGTTAAGCTCTCGGGATAGCCGGTCATTGCGGTGTTGAACACAACCTCGCCGGCGGTAGAGGCGGCATATCCGAAGGATTTGCCCTCAAAAGAAGTACCATCTTCAAGAACCAGGATGGCTTTTTGGGTTTCGCACATACGATGAAATAGTATGTTGATGAAAAATAAACGTAACTAATCTCCCGGTTTTCCATTCTTGAAAACCGTGCAAAGTTACGAAAAATTCCAAATAAATCTTTCTTATATGCGCTAAAAAGATTGCAGTGTGTGTAAGATAATGATTCTATTCGCACGGGAAAGAGAATATAACCCTGCACCCGTCAGTGTAGTCGGGGTCAATCATTACAGATCCTCCTATCGCTTGAGCGACCGCTTTGCATAATGCGAGGCCTACACCTGCGCCCTGCTTGAATTCATTTATCTTAGTGAAGCGCTGGAAAACCCATTCCTGCTTGTCTTTCGGTATTCCGGGACCGTTGTCGGTAATTGTTACTACGGCTTGCTTTGTTTCGTCGTCGATCTCACACTCCATAGTTACAGTTCCACGCTGTGTGAATTTGAAAGCGTTGTGTAAAATATTAGAGAGAGCCGCTTCTACCAGATGCTTGGATGTCACGACCGTAGCGCTGTCGCTTGGGGCCTTGTACAAGAACAATGTCTCGGCAGTTTTTTTGAATTCTACCTGGGAATAGGCGGTAGAGCATAAGCTATTCAATGATACACGCTTTTTCGCTTCAAATTTTCCAGCGTCAATATCGGAAATGACGATAATATCTCCCACCATTTTCAGTAGGTCGTCGCTATTGGTAGTAATAACGTCGGCGTATGTTTGCAAACTTTCGTCGAGCGAGTTGGAGAGCACTTGCGCGAATCCTACTATGGCGTTAAGTGGAGTGCGTATCTCGTGGCTCATGTTCTGAATGAATTTTGTTTTCAGCAAGCTCACTTGCTCCACTTGCCTCATAGCTTCCAGCACTTTGTTGCGTTCCTCTTCAACCGTGCGTTTCAATCGATTTATGCGGGCGAGTTGAATCAAAGACACTATCAAAGCGATCGCCAACATTGCGACAATTATAGCGGCAAATAATATTTCGCCCTTATGCTGTTCATATAAAGATACGGGCTGATTTATTATGTTGGCAGTTTCCGGCACTTTTTCCGGGTCGATGCCAAACTCTTTGAGTTTATTGTTGTCAAATGTGTATTGTCCATGAATTATTGTGATCGGCGATGCCGATAGAGAGTCTTTTAGGAAATTTATGCAGTCATGCGCCAGATTGGCTCCTAATGTGCGATATTGCGGAGCAAAACCACCAACGGCCCATGATCCCATGCCAACAGATGACAGCGTCATCACCGGGATGGATGTGTTGGCTCCTCCAAGCATCGTGATGGTGTTTCCTAAAAGAAATTCTCCGCTTTTGTCAACTCGCCATGTGCCGCAAAAGATTGCGGTTGAAGGCTTCAGGAATTCTATTTTGCCGCGCGCGTCATCGACAGTTGTGTTTCTTCCATCAATAAAAGTGGCGGGATATTCGGGGTATTTTAAAAGTTCTTTCTTTATCCAAGCCTGCATATTCACACCGCCAAAAGTATTGTCGGTGAGGAAAGTGACATTTTTCACTCTTGGAAACAGTTTCCGCATCATGTCGATATTGTCTTTCAGGCTGTATTCGTAGGCGTATCCTCCCACGATATTGAAGTCGGGAAAGTCAATGCGAATGTCTCTGCTTACGGGGTTCCACTTCTCTACATCGACAGAATCCGGGGGTAATAAAATGGTGTTTCTGCTTATCATTCCCGGCATTACCGGTATGCTTTTTATTTGCGGATCGTCCTGAGACAGATATGTCGACCATGCTTCCTGCCCTAACAGCAGTATTATGTCGGGCCTCATCGCTCCGCTGTATTTAGCCATAATGGATTTTAATCTGTCATCCCAAGTGTTCGCGTCTTTCAGGTATAGGCAGTCAAGGCTCTCGATAGCAACACGTGCATTTGGCTTGACTTGGCTGAAAACATCATTAAACTCATCAAGGTTGGTCTGCATTGACCTCATGTCTGGGTTGTATGATGTTATTATAAGGATAAGTTTTTTGTCGTCATTATTTCCGGCCAAAGCGCTTATGCTGATGGAAAGAAACGTGATGACATATATTAGGTATTTCATTATCTATAATTAATATTGCGCTTGAGTTGTTGCAAATATAGCAAAAGAGAATGTTAAATCCTGCCTTTTTGCAACACAGCAACGGTGAGTTAACACAAATTAACTCGCTGTTATTCCGATCCGAGGTGTTTTACTCGGTCTTTAATGGTTATGAGGGTGTGTTTTGAAGCGGTATAATAATTGTTTTTTTCGGAGATCATCGGCAAATGTCGAATCCTCTTCGGCGCAGAGCGTTTAGCGTGTGATAGGACATAGCCTCTTTGTAATAGTCTATTATGTGGTTGCACCAGTCATTGTCGGTTTTTGCTCCTGCTCGCGTGCGGTTGTATTCTGATATTTCGGCGTCGTAATCGAGAAGGTCGCGCGTCATGTCGTCCTGGCGGTACGTGTTATGGTATATCATTAAGTTGACCGGCTGTTTCGGCTTTAAATCAGGCATTTCACGTGGTATTCCGATCGCCAGTCCGCACACAACGAACACGTGCTTAGGTAATTTCAATATTTTAGCTACGGCTTCAGGGGCTGCGGTGCGGGCGTATCCGATGGGGCAGGTTCCTAATCCTGAGGATTCGGCGGCTATAAGGGCGCTCATCATTGCGAGTGTCGCATCGACAATGCCCACGATTACTCCGTCGGCAGTCATGGGGAAGTCGGGCATATCGGTCGATTTCGCAGCCGCCAGAGTGTATATTTTATTGTAGTCGGCGCAGAAAATAAGGAACCGCTTGCACGTTTTGAGCTGTTTTTGTCCTGTAAGCTCGTAGAGTTGCTCTTTGATCGACTGGTCGTCGATGTCGATCACAGAAAATTGCTGCCCATTGTAGCTTGTGGGTGTGTTTCGGATCGATTCATAAATCAGATTAATGGTTTCTTGCGGGATCTCATCGCGTTCATAACGGCGTATGCTCCTGCGGTTCAAGAGTGTTGATTCGACGGATTTCATGATTTAATTGACAATGATGATTAGACTTATTGTATAACAATCATCATCAAAAAATGTTCTATGTCGAGATTCTCCCTCGGCCTATACTTCAAGCTTTCCGATCAAAAGGATTCCCAAAATCGCAATTACGATGGTTGTCCCCAATCGAATGTTGGTTTCCTGCTTGCGATGCGCTTCCGCAATTACCGGCAACGCTCCCGACGCTTGCAACATTCTCATTGACGCATTACATTCTACGGCATCAGACAATGCGATATTCAGGTACTGGTGCGCTCTGCTTAAGTCGCCAATTTCAAACATTGCGGCTCCAAGTTCGTGCAGCGACACAGTTTACCGCGTCGCATTGCGGATGTCGGCAGCCGCAGATTTGGCTAAAAAATATAGCTGCCCATTTACGTTGTCATGGGTTTTATATATTTGCGCCATTATGTTTGCGGCTATGGCTTCCAGCGTCGGGCTGTTGGTCGAATTTTCCAAATAGTTGTCGAGAATTGTTTTTGCTTCGGCTGAATGTCCTGTGGGACACAGGACATTCGCTTTCCCGTAATGTGTGTTCTTCGGATCCGTATGGAAGTATTTCCAGCGGTTTGCGGAGCATATTTTAGAGAGTCAGGCATCCCGTCGGTTGATATTGCAGAAAATCTTTGCGCCGCTTCAGGGCCGAATCCTGTCAGAGTCATGTTAACGAGTTTCTTCAGCATGAAGCGCGTTTCCCTGTCGGGATGATCGCTTTCTCTCGCTTCCTGTTCGGCTCTTTCATATACCACTCTTGCGGAATCGGCGAGATATCCGTTGTAAAGATCTCCGAGTTCCATTAGTGATGCCAATCTCCTGTCGGTTCCCTCCGGATAGCTGTTGGCGATGGCCTTGAGAGAGTCTATCTTGTCTTGCCTGGCGGCAGAGTAAGTGTAGCGACGCGAAAGCTCGTTGTCAAGCTCGTTTAGAGCTTGCTTCACATCACTGTCGGTTATTGCTTTGTATTGGCTGTAATCGTCGACATAGACATAAGAAATGTGATAAAAATAACTACTATTCTCATGGCTGGCGTTTCACTCGTTATATTGCAAAGATAGAAAAATTGATTGGAAATTCGTATATTTGTTCAGAATATTCTAAGCGCTTTTTTAATGAATTTTGAAACGATAAGCACGATACCAAATCCGACCTATTCCGCCGGTAATATCGACAGCATAGCCGTGTTTGACCGCCTTGACGAACTTAGCGAGTTGAAGCTACCCGCCAAGATTGATTTCATACTTTCGATTCTATGCGAACAGGGTACTCTCACGCTTGAATATGACACAACGTCCACGCAGCTCACAAGCAGGGAGCTAATGGTATTGAAGCCGGGCCACGTATTGCACGCTTACCATGCTTCGGCCGGGTTCAGGGGTCATGTGATAGTCGTCGGCGCGGCTATGCTTGGAAACAGCCTCACTGCCATGTCGAAAGTTTTGCCGTGTTTCTTGAAATATAAGGATACCCCTGTAATAAAGCTTACACCTGATGAGATGTCGATGCAGACGGCGTTGCGGTCGGTCTTGCGACGTAAAACCTATAATTCGGGGCACTTGTATCGTGACGACGTGATCCGTTCGATATTGGAATGTTTGTTTTACGACACTCTTGGGCTTTATGCTTCATACGCACCGATGCGTCATCCGTCGGAAGGGATGCGTCGGTGTGACGCGCTGCTGCGCCAGTTTATAGAACTTGTGGAAAAGAATTTCCATCATGAACGGTCTTTGACTTTTTATGCTGATTCACTCCACATCACTGCAAAGCATCTTTCGTCGGCAATAAAGGAGGCGAGTGGGCTTACGGCAGGGGAATGGATTGATTCATACGTGCTTATCGAGGCGAAACTCATGCTTCGGAACACGGAACTGACCATCAATGAAATCAGTGAGCGGCTTAGTTTTCAGAATTCTTCGTTCTTTGGGAAATATTTTAAACGCCATTCCGGTCAATCACCCCGCCATTACCGCACGCATCCAAATTCATAGCAAATGTTGTCGATTAGTCGGATTTTGCGTAACTTTGCCAACCTCAAATGAGAGAGTTTATTAAAGATTAAAGAATGTTCAGAATCAAGCGTCTATATACATTTATGTTGCAGAGTTTTCTTCCTCTGTTTCTGATGACGTTTTTTATCTGCCTATTCATCGTGCTCATGCAGTTTTTGTGGCGTTATATTGACGACCTCGTAGGCAAGGGGCTGGAGATGAGTGTGATAGGTGAGCTGTTTTTTTATGCGGCGTTGACAATGGTTCCGTTGGCGCTACCCCTTGCGATTCTGCTCGCATCATTGATGACGTTTGGAAATCTTGGGGAGCGTTTCGAGCTTACCGCGATGAAAGCGTCGGGTGTGTCGCTTGTGAGAGCGATGCGTCCATTGATAGTCCTGATGGTATTTGTGGCAATCGGAGCATTCTTTTTCCAAAATAATGTGCTTCCTATCGCGCAGACTAAGATGTGGACTCTTCTCTATTCGATGCGTCAGAAATCGCCGGAACTTGACATTCCCGAAGGGGTGTTTTATGATCAGATTCCCGGATTCAACCTGTATGTCGCTAAAAAGGATTCCGAGACGGGGATACTGCATGATCTCCTTATATATAATGTGGAGCGCGGAACTGACAACGCTACTATCATTTATGCCGATTCGGGCAAGATGTCGATGACTGATGACAAGGGGCATTTGTTTTTGCAGCTATGGCAAGGGGAACAGTTTGAAAATCTACGAGAGCAGAGCGGCATTTCGTCGGCGAATGTTCCTTATCGTCGCGAGTCGTTCGACAACAAAGAGGTGTTGATCAAATTTGACGCTAATTTCAACCGTATGGATGAAAGCGGCATGAGAAACCAATATGTGGGTAAGAATATCAGTGAGTTGCAGGCGACCATCGATTCGGTTAATCTTAAAATAGACAGCGTTGGCGATGTTTATGCGTCATCGTTGAAACGAAACACGTATCTCGGGCTTCCTTATCATGAGTACGCTAAGAAACCTGACGGATCGGGGGAGTTTGTTAAGCCTATTCCAGTTAAACTTGATAAGCCTCTTGATATTGATTCAATATTCAAAGGCAGTAATCCGGCATTCGCAAAGTCAGTGATAAATCAGGGCTTGTCAAAAGCTCGGAGGGCTCTTTCTGAATATGATTATAAGGCGGAGATGATGACAGATGACAAGTATACCATTCGCCGTCATGCCATAGAATTGATGAAAAAATTCACACTTTCGGCAGCGTGTCTCGTGTTTTTCTTCATCGGCGCCCCTCTTGGCGCGATTATCAGGAAGGGTGGTTTGGGCACGCCACTGGTTATCTCGGTCCTACTGTTTATATTTTATTATATAATAGACAATACCGGCTATAAGATGGCCCGCGATGGGAAAGTCGCGATCTGGGAAGGCTTGTGGCTGTCGACATTCGTGCTTCTCCCGCTGGGAATATTTTTCACCTATAAAGCTGTCAATGATTCGGCAGTGTTTAATGCCGATGCGTACACCAATTTCTTCCGTAAGCTGTTTGGCAAAGGAGAGACCCGCAAACTTGAGGTGAAAGAGGTGGTTATGGATGAGGTGGATCGAGATGTCGCAATATCGGGAATCGAGCAGATGTCGGAAAATTGCAGTGAATTTTTAGCGAGGTACCCCGGTCGGCAAGGTTATGTGGAATATTGGAAAACCGGGTATGACCGCAGGGCGCTTCATGCTTTGCGCGCCGAATTGGAGCATCTCGTCGATTATATGTCCAATGACCGTCACCGCATCATTATCCTTAAGCTAATGGAGCTGCCGGTGTTGAAGAGCCTATGGTTTTATCATCCAACTGGATATGCGTGGGTGTCCTGGCTTTTTATAATTCTCTTCCCGATAGGCGCTCCGCTGTATCTGTGGGGCGCTCATGAACAGAAGAAACTTAAGGAGGAGCTTGAGCGTATAATCACAACCAATAAAGAACTTATAACCTTGTTGAGGGTTAATACAGAAGATATAAATTGAACAAAATGGACAAGATAAAACTTGACTCAATTGAAGAGGCTATTCAGGATTTTCGTGAAGGAAAGTTTGTGATTGTAGTTGATGATGAGGATCGCGAGAACGAGGGAGATCTCATTGTCGCCGCAGAAAAAATCACACCTGAACAGGTGAACTTCATGTTGAAGAATGCTCGCGGGGTTCTTTGCGTGCCGATGACTATTTCTCGGTGTGAGGAGCTTGAGCTTGCTCATCAGGTGGAAAACAATACATCGGTTCTTGGCACACCGTTTACCGTTACGGTGGATAAACTTGAAGGGTGCTCGACCGGGGTTAGCATAGCTGACCGCACAGCCACTATCCGAGCTCTTGCTGATCCGGAATCGAAGCCTGAGACCTTCGGCCGTCCGGGACATATCAATCCTCTATATGCTCAGGATAAAGGCGTATTGCGCCGTTCGGGCCATACAGAAGCGGCAGTGGATCTTGCCCGTCTTGCCGGGCTTCAGCCTGTCGCTGCGTTGATGGAGGTAATGAGCGATGACGGCTCGATGGCGCGTTTGCCTGAATTGCGCCGTCTTGCTGACAACTGGGGGCTGAAACTTGTGTCAATTTCTGATCTTATCTCTTATCGTCTTAAGCAGGAGTCGCTTGTGGAGAAGGGGGTAGAAGTAGATATGCCGACAAAATATGGCCATTTCCGTTTTATCCCTTTCAAGCAGAAGAGCAATGGGTTGGAGCATATAGCCCTTATAAAAGGGGATTTGACCGGTTCAGATGAGCCGGCATTGGTGAGAGTCCATTCATCGTGCGCCACCGGTGATATCTTCGGCTCGCAACGGTGTGATTGCGGCGACCAACTCCACAAGGCTCTTGAAATGATAGAGAAAGAGGGTCGAGGGGCATTGGTTTATCTTAATCAAGAGGGACGGGGCATAGGACTTATGGAGAAAATGAAAGCGTATAAACTTCAAGAAGGAGGGATGGATACGGTTGACGCTAATATATGCCTCGGGCATCTTGCCGATGAACGCGACTATGGTGTGGGCGCTCAGATATTGCGCGAGATCGGTGTGAGGAAAATGCGTCTTATGACAAATAATCCGGTAAAACGGGTGGGTTTGGAAGCATACGGCCTTGAAATAGTTGAAAATGTGCCTGTTGAGATTGAACCGAATCAATATAATCTTCGGTATATGCTTACGAAGAAGGAGCGTATGGGGCATGACCTTCATGGATTGAAAGGGTGAAATTTTTAGGATTTTTTGTGGATTAACGAAAAATTAAGTAAATTTGCAGGCGTATTAATCTAACAAATTAAATTTATTATGAAAAAGATTTTTGCACTTGCACTTTTTGCTGTTATGGCTGTTTCAGCCTCAGCTCAGCTCTACGTAGGAGGTTCTCTCAAGGCTTGGCGTGATGGGACAGCTCATGTAACCACTGCTGCTATCCTTCCTGAAATCGGCTACACTCTTAACGATCAGTGGGCTGTAGGAACAGTTATCGGTTGGGATCACACTCACTACACCGGCATTAATACGAACCTCTTCAAAATCGAACCGTACGCTCGTTACACATATTTTAAGAGCGGTATCGTAGGTCTTTTCGTTGACGGCGGGTTCGGACTTGGCTTCGGTAAGACTAAAGTAGGTGACAAAAGCGGTGACACAGCTACTGCTTGGAACATCGGTTTCCAGCCGGGCGTTTCACTTGCAGTAAGCGAACATTGCAGCTTCGTGGCTCATTTCGGTTTCCTTGGTTACAAGGGTGCTAATGACGCAGCTAAAGAAGGTGGTCATCCCGACGAATGGGGTCTTAACTTCTCAGGCAACGACTTGAAAATCGGTTTCTACTATACATTCTAATTAAAGAAGCTGAATTAAGTTTAAATATTGAGGGGCGTCAAAACAGATGGCGCCCCTCTTTTGTTATAGTAAAGTCACAGTGGGGAGGTGACAAATTGTCAACTCCCATGTCATAAAAACAGATTGGCACGGTATGTGCATTATAAAAGAAGAATGAAAAAACTTAACCAAAATATAAACTCAACAAATTTAATTAGAACCGCTATGAATATCAAACCATTAGCAGACCGAGTGTTGATTAAACCGACACCGGCCGAGGAAAGAACGCTTTCAGGCATTATCATTCCCGATACCGCAAAAGAGAAACCGCTTCGCGGCACTGTTATTGCCGTTGGCAATGGCACTAAGGACGAAGAAATGGTGGTTAAAGTAAACGACGTGGTGATGTTTGGCAAGTATGCAGGAACAGAAATAGAGCTTGATGGAGAAAAGTTTATGATTATGCGTCAGTCTGACATTTTGGCAATAATCAACGAATAATAAGAAAAAATACAAAATATACTATCATGGCTAAAGAAATAAAATTCGATATCAAAGCTCGCGAAGAGCTTAAAAAAGGCGTTGACGCTCTTGCCGACGCAGTGAAAGTGACACTTGGCCCGAAAGGCCGCAATGTGATCATTGAGAAGAAATTCGGCGCCCCTCACATCACCAAGGATGGTGTGTCGGTGGCTCGAGAAGTAGAGCTTGAAGACGCATTCCAGAATATGGGCGCTCAGCTCGTTAAAGAGGTTGCGTCAAAGACCGGAGATGACGCCGGTGACGGAACTACCACCGCAACTGTGCTTGCTCAGGCGATTATAAATGTAGGTCTTAAAAATGTGGCCGCCGGCGCTAATCCAATGGATATCAAACGTGGTATCGACAAGGCTGTGGCCGCTGTCGTTGAGAGCATAAAGAGCCAGAGCGAAGAGGTGGGCGACGACCTTAAGAAGATTGAGGATGTGGCTCGCGTTTCAGCCAACAATGACGCTGAGATCGGCAAGCTTATCGCAGAAGCTATGCGTAAGGTTAAGAAAGAGGGCGTTATCACAGTTGATGAGGCTAAGGGCACGGAGACCACTGTTGACATAGTTGAGGGTATGCAGTTTGATCGAGGATATATCTCTCCTTATTTTGTGACCAACACAGAAAAGATGGAGTGCGAGATGGATCATCCATACGTGCTTATCTATGATAAGAAGATTTCTTCTCTTAAAGAGATGCTTCCACTTCTTGAGGCAACCGCTCAGAGCGGACGTCCGTTGTTGATTATCGCTGAAGATGTAGATCAGGAAGCTCTTGCAACACTTGTAGTTAACCGTCTCCGCGGTTCGTTGAAGATCTGCGCCGTTAAGGCTCCCGGATTCGGAGACCGCCGCAAGGAGATGCTCGAAGATATCGCTGTTCTTACCGGCGGCATCGTCATTTCACAAGAAAAGGGTATGAGCCTTGAAACATCGGGCATTGAGGTGCTTGGACAGGCTGAGACTATCACTGTCAACAAGGAGAACACCACGATTGTCAACGGTTCAGGTTCTAAAGAGGCTATCGCCGCACGTGTTGCTCAGATTAAGACTCAAATCGAGACTACCACCAGCGACTATGATAAGGAAAAACTTCAGGAACGCCTCGCCAAGCTCGCCGGCGGCGTAGCAGTGCTTCATATCGGCGCTCCGTCGGAAGTTGAGATGAAGGAGAAGAAAGATCGTGTTGATGACGCTCTTAGCGCTACTCGAGCAGCAATCGCAGAGGGAATCGTTCCCGGCGGAGGTGTGGCTTATATCCGCGCGATATCAAGCCTTGACGGTATTTGTGGCGACAATGACGACGAATGTACCGGTGTGGCTATCATCAAGCGCGCCATTGAGGAACCGCTTCGTCAGATTGTGGCAAACGCAGGTCTTGAAGGCGCCGTGGTTATCCAAAAAATAAAGGAGGGTACAGGCGACTTCGGTTATAACGCACGTACCGGAGAGTATGAGCACTTATTCCAAACCGGAGTGATTGACCCGGCCAAGGTGACCCGTGTGGCTCTTGAAAATGCGGCATCAATCGCAGGAATGTTCCTTACTACCGAATGTGTTATCGCAGAAAAGAAGGAGGAGAATCCAGCTCCTGCAATGCCGGCTCCCGGTATGGGCGGCATGGGCGGCATGATGTAAGGATCTTAGGTAACCCATATAAAAAGCCGGACGTGTAAATAGCGTTCGGCTTATTTTTTATTCTTACCGAAATAAACTATCTTTGCGGAATATGGATGAGCATATTAAAACCAGGGTAGCTTATCTCAGAGATGAGCTTAACCGTCATAATCATAAATATTACGTGCTTAACGCGCCTGAAATTTCAGACCGGGAGTTTGACATGATGATGAAAGAGCTTGAAGCTCTTGAAGGAGAATATCCCGCTCTTGATGATCCATTGTCGCCGACGCATCGTGTGGGCAGCGACATAAACAAGGCTTTCACGCAGTTTAAGCACACACGGCCCATGCTGTCATTGAGTAACACCTACTCGGTGGAGGAGGTCGAGGAATGGGTAGAGCGTGTCAAGTCAGGCCTTTTAGGGGAGCATTTTGAAATTGTGGGAGAAATGAAATATGACGGGACGTCGATATCCCTGACATACGTCAATGGGCGTCTTGAACGCGCCGTGACGCGCGGTGACGGCGAGCGCGGCGATGTCGTCACTGACAATGTCAAGACAATCCGCAGTATCCCTTTGCAACTGCAAGGAGGAGGTTATCCCGACGAGTTTGAAATCAGGGGCGAGATTGTGCTTCCGTGGAAAGAATTTGACCGTCTTAATGCGGAACGCGAGTTCAATGAAGAGCCATTGTTTGCCAACCCTCGAAATGCCGCATCCGGCACGCTCAAAATGCAAAATTCCGCTGAGGTGGCTAAGCGCGGCCTTGATGCGGTGTTCTATTATCTTCTTGGCGATAATCTGCCCTCAGAAACTCACTATGAAAATATGCTTGCCGCCCGCCGTTGGGGTTTTAAGGTGGCGTCTATCATGGAGCTGCTTCATAGTATTGATGATGTGGATCGTTTTATCTCTCATTGGGATACGGCGAGAAAGGAATTGCCAATGGCTACTGACGGGCTTGTATTTAAGGTGAACAGTTTGCGTCAGCAACTTAATCTGGGCTATACTGCCAAATCTCCCCGATGGGCTATCGCATATAAATTTCAGGCTGAACGAGCGTTGACACGGCTGAGAAAGGTGTCATTTGAAGTTGGGCGCAGCGGGATTATCACTCCGGTGGCAAATCTTGACCCGGTGTTGCTATCGGGCACGATAGTAAAGCGCGCGTCGCTCCACAATGAAGATATAATAAGATCCCTTGACATACATGACGGCGATATGCTCTATGTGGAGAAAGGAGGGGAGATTATTCCCAAAATTACCGGCGTTGATGTCGCTGCCCGCGAACCCGGATCCAAGCCTGTTGAATTTGTCAAAACGTGTCCCATATGCGGCGCGACTCTTGTGAGAGTAGAAGGTGAGGCTGCGTGGATGTGCCCTAATAAATATGGGTGTGTGCCACAGATATGCGGCCGAATTGAGCATTTTGTGGGGCGGAGAATGATGAATATCGACGGCATCGGAGAAGAGATGGTGCAGCTCCTATATCGTAATGGATGGGTCAAGGATGTCGCCGATTTATATTCGTTGGGTGTTTATCGTGATGCGATGATTGCTTTGCCGGGAATTGGGTCGAGGACTGTTGATCGTATTCTTGATGGAGTGGAAGCATCCAAGGATGTGCCTTTTGAGCGTGTTATCTATGCGTTGTCCATTCCTTATGTGGGTGAGACCGGCGCAAAGAAGCTGGCTCGCGCCGTCCATGACATAGATTCTCTAATGAGTTGGTCGGTTGAGCAGCTCACAGCGATAGAGGATATCGGGCCTCGAATAGCCGAGAGTATTCATGAATTTTTTGATGAGCCTTTGAATCGTAATTTAATTGAACGGTTACGCGCTGCAGGCTTAACAATGTCGCTTCCTGATGACGCCGGAAATGAACGGAGCGATAAGCTATCCGGGAAAACAATTGTGATAAGCGGAACCTTTTCACGTCATTCCCGCGATGAATATAAGGAGTTGATCGAGCGGAACGGCGGAAAGAATGTGGGGTCAATATCAAAGAAAACCGATTTTGTCCTTGCCGGAGAGAATATGGGACCCTCTAAGCGAGAAAAGGCGGCATCACTTAATGTTCCGTTGATCGATGAAGAGGAGTTCCTTAAAATGATTGAACAATAAATGATAATTATATGACACCTGAGGAAAAACTTGCCATAGAGGAGCGCGTCATCACAATGCTCAAAACTGTATATGACCCGGAGATTCCGGTTGATGTATATAATATGGGTCTTATTTATAAGATTGACCTTGCTGATGACGGGACGTTGAATATTGATATGACATTGACAGCTCCAAGTTGTCCTGCTGCGGATTTTATCGTGGAGGACGCGCGCATCAAACTTGAGAGTGTGGAAGGGGTTAAATCGGTAAATATCAATATCGTATTTGAACCTGAATGGAATAAAGATATGATGAGCGAAGAAGCCAAACTTGATCTTGGATTACTTGATTGACGCGATGACTGATAAGAAAGTATATTTTTTCTCCGACGCTCATCTTGGAGCCACTTATATTGATAATCCTCGGGCGCATGAGCAGAGGCTTGTGAATTGGCTCATGTCGATAAAAGATGATGCGAGCGAGATTTATATGCTTGGCGATGTGCTTGATTACTGGTATGAGTACCGCACAGTGGTTCCTCGCGGCTATATACGCTTTTTGGGGGCTCTTGCCTCATTGGCTGATTCCGGGGTAAAAATATACTGGTTCATCGGCAATCATGATATATGGCTTTTTGATTACCTTAGAGACGAGATAGGACTGACCGTAATCGACGGTTATCTTGAAAAAGAGATTTTAGGGAAGCGATTTTTTCTGTCGCATGGCGACGGAATCGGTAAGCTAAAGCCTTCATTTAGATTAATGAGGGCAATATTTCGGAATAAATTTTGTCAGAAATTATACGCTTCGATTCATCCACGGTGGACAATCCCTTTTGCGCATGGGTGGTCATCGTCGAGCCGTGACTTTGAGCATTATGTTCCTATTGAAGATATTAATCCCGCCGATGAGCCTCTTGTTCAATGGGCTGAAGAATACTCATTGTCGCATCCGGAGATCGACTATTTTATGTTTGGGCATCGCCATATTTTGCTTCGTCATCAGATGAAAACCACCGGCGAAGTTATCATTCTTGGAGATTGGATTCGCCAATTTTCGTACGCCTGTTTTGATGGAGAAAATATGGAGATTCATCGTCAATTAAAGTGTAAATAAAATTGCAAAATCTTATTTTTAAGAAGTTTTTGCAATAGTTAAAAATTAATCCTATTTGCCAATGTGCTCACTATTAATGTCTTGCTTGTGGTTCGTATTTGGATGGTTTCAAAAACTATGTTGCTAAACATAGTTTTTCCTTTGGATAATTCATAAAAAAGGGTGACCTTTGTTGCACAAACCTAAAACAATCTTTTTTACCTTAGAAATTGTACCTATTGGAAACCCATAAAAAGGAGCTTAGTGATTAAGCTCCTTTTTATGTTTTAGTTATTTATAGTCAGCACTTATTTTGGACGGCGGCTTCCTCTATCGGCAGACATTGGATATAATTTTTTATATACCTGTTGAAGCCTTCAACGTCTTCTTTGGTCGGCTCGACTTTATAACCTGTGTCTCCGGCGAATACCTCATTGTCAAGATAATCGGCGAGATTTTGATTCTTACTATTGTTGACAAGGTAAGCGGCAAGAAGCGCCATTCCCCAGGCTCCACCCTCTCCGGCGGTGTCCATTACAGATATAGGCGAATTAAGAGCTGCTGCGAGTACGCGTTGCCCAACACCTTTAGTCTTAAACAGTCCTCCATGTCCGGTTATGCGGTCAACTCTTATCTTTTCATCATTGAAAAGTATATCATTTCCGATTTTCAAAACGCTTACCGCTCCATAAAGATGCGCGCGGAAAAGGTTGGCGAGGTTGAAGCGGTCGTTTACTGACCGCACAAACAGCGGCCTTCCTTCTGAAAGTCCGGTTACCGGTTCCCCCGAATAGTAATTGAATGATACGAGGCCTCCACAATCGCAGTCGCCTTCAAGCGCGTGATTGTACAGTTTTCCATATATGTCGCTTAGGTCAATCGGGATATTGAGCAATTCAGTATATTCCCGGAATATGCCTATCCATGCGTTTAGATCGGACGTGCAGTTATTGCAGTGCACCATCGCAACAGGACTACCGTCGGGCGTAGTTACGATGTCAATCACTTCGTAGGGCCGGCTTAATTCCTTTTCAAGCACTATCATCGAGAACGATGATGTTCCGGCCGACACGTTTCCTGTGCGTTGCTTGACGGCATTCGTAGCAGTCATACCTGTGCCTGCGTCCCCTTCCGGCGGACACAATGGAGCTCCCGGTTGCAGATGCCCCGATATATCGAGTTTGCTTGCTCCTTCGGGTGTAAGCGTTCCTGCGTTCGTGCCGGCAACGAGTACTTTGGGCAGAATCTCGGCGAGTTTCCATGGATATCCGTTAGGAGCCGTCAGTCGATTGAATTTTTCAATCATATCGGCGGAGTAATCTTTTGTTGTCGGATCTACCGGTATCATTCCTGACGCATCGCCAATGCCGAGCACTTTCTTTCCTGTCAATTGCCGGTGTATGTAGCCTGCGAGCGTAGTGAGGAAGTCGATATCTTTTACGTGTTCCTCATTGTTGAGGATCGCTTGGTAAAGATGAGATATGCTCCATCGCTGAGGTATATTATACCCGAATAATTCTGACAGTTCAGCCGCCGCTTGTTTTGTGTTGGTATTACGCCATGTTCGGAATGGAACGAGTATTTCTTGGCGGTCGTTAAATGCCATATACCCGTGCATCATGGCGCTTATGCCAATGGCGGCGAGATGTTCGATTTCCACACCATATTGATCGAGCACGTTGGCGCGGAGATCACGATAGCAGTCCTGTATGCCAAACCATATCGCTTCGATGCTATAAGTCCATAGTCCGTCAACAATCTGGTTTTCCCATTCATGACTGCCTTGCGCTATGGGGCGATTCTCTTGATCGATAAGAACAGCTTTTATGCGGGTAGAACCAAACTCGATACCGAGAATGGCTTTACCCGATTCTATTGTTGATTTAGCATCCATCGCTTACTTATTGAGCATATAATAGACTTCGTTATATCGAAGCTCCTTTTTGAATTCTTGAATCGTCGTGTTTTTGTCGATTCTTACCATCTCAATTCCGGCGATTTCAGCATAATCTTCCCAATATTCGGGGGTAATGCTGTAAGAGAAGCATGAATGGTGAGTTCCTCCGGCAAGTATCCAGGCGGCAGCGCCAGTTTGGAAGTCAGGCTTTGGAATCCATAATGCGGATGCTACCGGCAGTTTGGGAAGCGGATTCGACTTGATGCATTCCACGTCGTTAACGATTAGCCGGAAACGGTTGCCCATGTCGATGACTGTGGCTGTGAGGCCGTTGCCGGGTTTTGATGTGAACACAAGCCGGGCGGTGAGAGCTTTGCGTATTCCTATGCCGAGGTGATGTACTTCAAGTTTCGGTTTTTGCTCGGCGATAAGTGGACACACTTCAAGCATGTGGGCTTGAAGGATTGAACTGTTGGCTCCATCGAAGTTGAGCGTGTAGTCTTCCAAGAACGAGCATCCGCCATCAAGCCCCTGGGTCATGTACCATAGAGTGCGGTATAAAGCCGCCGATTTCCAATCGCCCTCTGCTCCGAATCCGTATCCTTCTTCCATCAGTCTTTGCGATGCGAGTCCGGGAATTTGGTCAAATCCCACGAATTTCGGATCGTTGATGTCGGCAGTGCCAAGATCGTCGAAATTGGTAGTGAATCCTTTCGCGCCTTTCGCTTTCAAGCAGGCTCTGAGCGCCAGTTCGGCGCGAGCCGAATTGCGTACTGAATTATGTTCAGGAGTGCCCTGAGCGGCAATATTTGCGTCATGATCGTATTTAGACAAATATATGCTCATAAGCTCGTCAACGGCTTTTTCGTCCACTTGCTTATAGTATTCCATTAACTCGCTCACAGGACAATAGTCCACATGGTATCCGAGGCGCATTTCAGCATCCACTTTATCTCCATCGGTAACTGCGACATTGTTCATCTGGTCGCCGAAGCGGACGATAAGCATATCTTGCGCGTCGGCCCATGCGGCTGCCACGCGTGACCACACGGCGATTCTTTCCTGAGTGGCTTTGTCGCTCCAATGTCCTACGACGACTTTGCGATGTACGTGCATACGGGCGCATATATGCCCGAATTCACGGTCGCCGTGCGCAGACTGGTTTAGGTTCATGAAGTCCATATCCATGGTGTCCCAAGGAATTTCGGCGTTATACTGTGTGTGCAAGTGCAGTAGGGGTTTGCGGAGTTGCTGCAACCCATGAATCCACATTTTAGCAGGAGAGAATGTGTGCATCCAAGTGATTACACCCACGCAATTACTGTCATTGCTTGCCGCTTTCATGAGGTCTTCCACCTCCTTTGAAGAGTTTGCGGTGCCTTTATATACAATTTTTATCGGTATGGATCCGGAATTATTCAGGCCGTCCACCATTTCTTTTGAATGAGAATCCACTACTTTCACAGCGTCGCCACCATATAAAAGTTGCGCGCCTGTGATCCACCACACTTCAAGATTGTCAAAAGGATTATTCATAAGTCTTGTGTTTATGTTGTTTATTTTTTGAATTGTCCGTAATAAGCGTTTGGTCCGTGCTTGCGGTTGAAATGCTTTTCGACAAGATATTTGTTCATTGTCAGCGATGGGTTGATAGAATATGAAATGGATGCCATCTTTGCTACTTGTTCCATAACTACCGCATTGTGAACGGCTTCATGAGGATTTTTCCCCCAAGCGAACGGGCCGTGATTCTTTACAAGCACTCCGGGGGTGTGAACCGGATTTATGCCTGTGAACCGCTTTACAATTACATTGCCGGTTTCTGTTTCATAGTCGCCGTTGACCTCAGCAGCGGTCATGTCGGCAGTGCAAGGGATGGCGTTATGAAAATAGTCGGCGTGGGTCGTGCCGATATTGGGGAGGTCAATGCCGGCTTGAGCCCATGCGGTGGCGTAGGTTGAGTGAGTGTGCACGATACCGCCTATTTCAGGAAATGCTTTGTATAGTACGATATGTGTCGGCGTGTCGGATGAAGGACGAAGATTCCCTTCCACGACATTGCCGTCGAGATCCACAACAACCATGTCGGACGCTGTCATGACATCATATTCCACTCCACTTGGTTTTATTACTACGAACCCGGATTTCCGGTCAATGCCCGATACATTTCCCCAGGTGAATATTACCAAGCCATATTTAACGAGGTTCAAGTTGGCCTTGAATACCTCTTCTTTCAATTTTTCAAGCATCGTTATATCTTAAATTTGTTTGTTCTGCAATACGTATCATGGTTAAAATGGAATAGCGCGGCTCCTCGACGCGATGACAGCTTGTCGATCTTGTCGGTTTGCTCCACACACGCATTGTCAAGGATACGCCGTCGGAAATTCCGTTTGTCAACCGGTTCGCCAAAAATCTTTTCGTATAGATCTTGTAGCGCTGCAAGCGTGAAATATTCCGGAAGCAGATTGAAGACTAACGGTTTCACTGTCATTTTAGCTCTGAGATGCTTTAAGGCCTTCTCTATCATGAGGGTGTGGTCAAAATGCAAAGTCGGCAAATTTTTTATACTCACCCACTCCGCGCCATAACTTCCAATGCGGCTGTCAATGGCTGCGTCGCTTTTTATTAATGCGAAGTAAGCAACGGAAATAACTCTTGCCCCCGGATCGCGGTCAAGTGACCCGAACGCGCCAACCTGCTCCATATAAACATTGTTGAGGCCGGTAAGTTCTAATAGCACTCTTTCAGCGGCTTCATCAATCGTTTCATCGGCGCGGACAAAGCCGCCCATTAGAGAGGGAACCCCTAATGCCGGCTCGAATTTGCGGGGAGCGAGAAGCACGCTCAGCTCCCCGTCGTGCAGACTGAATATTATACAGTCCACACTAACGGGAAACCGGTCGTGCGATGAGTAAAACTCGCCGGTTGCCGCAGATAGATCAGGATGCATATTTTACCAAAAGTACCAGTAGAATGCTGCTGTGATTATAAGGATTATTGTGGTGTGGATTATATCCCAATGATTCCAGCTTGCCCGGGTGGCTGCGCGCTGTTCAGGCGTAGATGTTCCAAATACAAGTCCGCGGATTTTTTCCGGTTCCGGAGCCTTGGTGAACAGGCTGACGGCAATCACAACCAAAATGCAGAACACCAACATCCATCCGCAGAAGAAGAGCCAGTTGGAATCATAGAACATCCATTTGAACCAATTTTGATCGCCAGGAAGTACAGCCGCATTGCTGTAATAGATTTTTGAGCCGAGGCGGGTGATTCCGATTACGAGGCCGGCGATAAGTCCCCACATACCTCCCTTGGCTGTCGCGCGTTTCCAACAGATACCCATAAGGAACGCCGCAGCGATACCGGGGGCGAGCACTGACTGCACATCTTGCAGATAATTATAAAGCACATCTCCGATGGAACGCATGACGGGAATCCACAGAACGCCAAGAGCCACGATCACAACGGTGGCGACTTGACCGATGCGCACAAGTTTCTTGGGATCTGTATTCGGCTTGTAGCGCTGATAGAAGTCGATGGTGAAAAGCGCGGCGGAAGAGTTGAACAGAGAAGCCAGCGAACTCATAAGAGCGGCGAGGATGCCGCACACGATGAGGCCTTTCACTCCGGCTGGAAGCAGTTTTGCCACAAGCACAGGGAATGCCGCATCGGCAGTCGGGAGTTTAAATACTTCGCCGTTTACCTCGATCCCTTTTGTGTGCAGGGCGAATGCGATCATTCCGGGGATCAGGAACAGGAACACCGGAAGCAGCTTCAGATAGGCTCCGAAAATTGTTCCTCGGCGTGCTTCGCGCTCATTTTTTCCTGACAGCACGCGCTGCACAATAAACTGGTCGGTACACCAATACCAGAAACCAATGACGGCAGATCCTATTAGGGCGCCGAGCCACGGGTATTGCGGATCGTTATTGTCACGGATGAGATTGGTCATTGTGTCGCCGTAATCATTGACGACAACTTGCGAGCAGGTTGCAATCATTTCATCCCATCCTCCAAGAGCTTTCAATCCGAGCACGAGTATTATAAGGGAACCTAAAAGAAGTATGGGAGTTTGCAGCACGGATGTGTATAAAACCGATTTCATACCGCCTACGATTGTGTAGAGGGCAGTAAGAAGGACAAGGCCTATCGCTGCCACCCAGAAGAAGTCAATTCCCCAGATTGTGTCTATGCCAAACACTTGTTGGAATACGAGGCCTCCGGCATATACGGTCACCGCCACTTTGGTGAGGACATAGCTGATGAGCGAAATTAAGGATAATATTGTTCTTGAAGCGGGATTGTAACGTCTTTCGAGAAATTCAGGCATTGTGTAAACCATGCTGCGCGTATAGAAAGGAACGAATACCCATCCAAGTATGAGGATCATCCACCCTTGAATCTCCCAATGCGCCATTGCCATTCCGCTTGACGCTCCGGCTCCGGCGAGGCCAATTAGATGTTCGGAACCGATATTTGATGCGAAAATCGACGCTCCAATCGCAATCCATGTCGCATCTTTTCCTCCGAGGAAATAGTCGGCGGCGTTATTTTGTTTTTGCCGCATGACCCATAATATGATGCCTATCAGGGCTATGAAAAATAGCCCGATGACAATCCAGTCGAGTAATTGCATGATGAAATTGTTGACATATGGTTGATGTTATATGTTTTATTCCACGCTGAATTTGTATATGCAGTGGCTGGTGTATATTTGACCCGGTTCAACCCATGGCGATGGCCACTGAGGTTTGTTTGGACTGTCAGGATAGTGTTGGGTTTCCAGCGCCACGCCGCTGTGTATTACGTATGGTATGTCTCCTTTGCCTTTCACAGTGCCGTCAAGGAAATTGCCGGCATAGAACTGTACACCAGGTTCATCAGTGTAGACTGACAGCGTTATGCCTGTTTCGGGTGAACGCATTTTCACGGCGAGTTGGTTTATGTCGCCTGCAGTGTTGAGAACCCAGTTGTGATCGAAACCGTTACCATTGATTACTTGTTGATCGGTGATTGGCTCAACGTAGCCGTCGCCAATAGCATGGCTTTGGGTAAAATCCATAGCCGTTCCTTTTACCGGTAAAATCTCTCCGGTGGTCATATATGTGGTGTCCACAGGAGTGAAATTGTCGGCATTTAGATAAATTTCATTGTTTAATATGTCGCGTGAAGCGTCGCCATTTAGATTGAAATATGAGTGGTTAGTGAGATTTAATGGAGTTTTCTTGTCGGTGACGGCGGTGTAAGAGATGTCAATGGCGTTGTCGGATGTTAGTCGATAAGTTACTTCTGCATTGACATTGCCTGGAAATCCGTTGTCGCCTTCGGGTGATGTCATGGTTAAAACAAGAGTGGAATCATTGGCCTCCTTGACGTCGTAAACCTGATATTGCCATCCGTTGGGGCCTCCGTGCAGCGTATGGCCGAAATTATTTACCGGAAGTTGCAGAGTGTCTCCATCGACTACAATTCGTCCGTGTTCTATGCGATTCGCATAACGTCCTATTGCTGCACCGAAATCCGAGGGATTGTTCTCTGGCAGATAAGCTTGCACGCTGTCGAATCCAAGCACTACGTCGCGATAGTCGCCATTTTTGTCGGGAACCATCACTGAAACTATGCGACCGCCATAGTTTGTTATGCATACTTCCATGCCGGAATCGTTTTTCAAAGTGTATAGAGCAGTTTTCTTTCCGTCAATCTCCGCATTGAAATTATCCGGGTTAAGCTCCGACTTTGTTAACTGAGGAGAGTTGGCATTATTGTTGCATCCACATAAAATTAAGATTGCGGCGGCGCTTAGTGCCCCTGAGAATTTAATGTTAAACATTTGAGTAAAAATTGATAAATATATAATGAGTGTAAAATTAACACCCATTCTTGTCGTCGCCAAATTTTTTTATATGTTTAAAAACATAAAGCTCACTCTTTTAAATATTATGTGTGGGAATTGTGAATTTGTATAACAAAATTATGTATTTTTGTGGGGAAATTGTCAAAAATATGGATATCGATAAATATTTTTCCAATCGTTGCACTGTGCGCGACTATACCGATCAGGAAGTTGATTCTGATTTATTGATGCAATTGCTTGATGAAGCCGCTCATGCTCCCAATACGGGTAATATGCAATTGTATTCTGTTGTTGTGAGCCGTACCTCTGAAGAGAAAGCAGCTCTTGCTCCGCAGCATTTCAATCAGCCGTGCGCTACAGGCTGCAGTGTGTTGCTGACATTCTGCATCGATATAAATCGTTTCCGTCGTTGGTGTGAAGCAAGCAATGCGCAGGAAGGATTTGGCAACACGCAAATGCTGCTCGCCGCAGCGATTGACACGTCGTTGTTCGCTCAGCAGTTTAATACCATAGCTGAGCTTCACGGATTAGGATGCTGCTATTTGGGCACTACTGCATATAACGCTCCTGAGATAGCGCGGATTTTGGAGTGTCCTGATGGCGTTGTGCCTTTGATCACGCTTGCGGTCGGGTACCCCAAGGGGGAAAGTAAACATTCCGACCGGTTGCCAATCGGCGCCATTGCGCATGAGGGAAGTTACAAAGACTATGACTATGCCCGGATTAAGGCTGTTTATGCTAATAAAGAAGGGCTTGCGGAGAGTGCGGCGTTTATTGCGGAGAATGGAAAGGAGACGCTTGCGCAGGTTTATGCAGAGGTGCGCTATCCTAAAGCGACCAACGAGTTGTTTTCAAAGAGTCTCGACGCATATCTTGACAAGACTTTTATGCAAAAATAGTATTAACCAATCATCACATAGATTATGTCAGAGAAAACCAATCAAGTCGACATTGATGCTGACGACAATGGAGTTGCGGGACTGCCTGAAAACGCATTCAGGGAGCTTGCCGCCGACGAGCAGTATCATCCGGTGATGCATCCTGCCCGCGATTATGCGGAGATCACCCCATATTCAGTGGGAATGGGATTGCTACTTGCTGTTATATTTAGCGCTGCGGCCGCATATCTCGGATTGAGAGTGGGGCAGGTGTTTGAGGCGGCGATTCCAATCGCTATTATTGCCGTTGGATTGTCGGGAGCCTTGAAAAAGAATAATCCGCTAGGACAGAATGTCATCATCCAGTCCATAGGAGCTTGTTCGGGCGTTATAGTGGCAGGCGCGATTTTCACTCTTCCTGCTTTATATATTTTGCAAGCCAAATATCCGGAGATTACGGTAAATTTTATTGAAATATTCCTAAGCTCGTTGATGGGCGGAATTTTGGGAATTCTTTTCTTTATCCCATTCCGGAAGTATTTCGTGAAGGATATGCATGGCAAGTATCCTTTCCCCGAGGCTACAGCGACCACGCAGGTGCTTGTGAGTGGGGAGGGTAAAGGGAGCCAGAATGGCGCTCAAGCCAAAACTCTTGTAATAGCTTCGCTTATAGGAGGTGTATATGATTATCTTCTTGCCACATTTGGATGGTGGGCAGAAAATGTCACTTCGCTCGCATCGCAATGGGGCGCGGCTCTTGCTGAAAAGACCAAACTTGTGCTTAGTGTCAACACCGGCGCGGCTCTTCTGGGCCTTGGTTATATCGTGGGGCTGAAATATGCGTTTGTAATATTCGCAGGATCCATTTTTGTGTGGTGGATTATTATACCGCTCATCGGCACGTATGGGGCCGCTGAAATCTCATCCCTTGATCCCGGAGTCATATTTAGCGATTATGCTCGATTGATAGGTATTGGCGGTATTGCTATGGCCGGAGTTATCGGAATAGTGAAGTCATGGCCTATAATAGCTCAGGCTGTGGGGCTTGCCGCCCGTGAGCTTAAAGGTAAGCCGAGCGGGGAGAAGGGAGTGCGTTGGCAGACTGATATATCCATGAAGCACATTGTCTATATGGTGGCTATCGCGCTGCTTGCCGTGTTGTGTTTCTTCTGGATAGGGGTCATCCACACATTTTGGCAGGCGCTTGTGGCGTGGATTGTGGTTACGGTTATCGCATTTTTGTTTACAACGGTTGCAGCCAACGCTATTGCGATTGTGGGGTCAAACCCTGTGTCGGGAATGACGTTGATGACGCTTATCATTGCGTCTGCGATATTTGTCGCTATAGGCCTGAACGGTACTTCGGGAATTGTGGCGGCGATGGTTATTGGCGGAGTTGTATGTACGGCTCTTTCGATGGCCGGAGGTTTTGTGACCGATTTGAAGATAGGCTACTGGCTCGGTTCAACCCCTAAAAAACAGGAGAGCTGGAAATTCCTCGGAACGCTTGTTTCAGCCGCTACAGTTGGCGGTGTGATTCTTGTGCTTAATAAGGTTTATGGGTTCTCGGATCCTGACGCATTGGTAGCTCCCCAGGCCAATGCGATGGCAAAGGTTATCGAGCCGCTTATGATGGGCGGTGAAACACCGTGGATTCTTTACATGGTGGGCGCGATACTTGCGTTAATCCTCAATTGGCTCGGTGTTCCGGCGTTGGCGTTCTGCCTCGGAATGTTTATCCCGTTGCAACTCAACACACCCATGCTCGTTGGCGGAGCTATCGCTTACTTCGTATCCAATCGATCGAATGATGAGACTGTCAATAATGCGCGTCGTGACCGAGGAACACTCATTGCGTCGGGTCTCATTGCCGGCGGAGCTTTGTTTGGCGTATTCTCGGCATTGACCCGTTTTGCCGGATTTGAGTACGAAAACCCTGTTCCGGAACTTACATCTCAGATTCTTGGTTGCGTGATGTATGCGCTGTTGATAATTTATCTTATCTGCAGCTCGATGCAAGTTAAAAAGAATTGATAGTTGCTTTTCCGGGGAATAAATAAGGAAATATTGGCAATCTCAGTCCCGTCGATTGTCACCAATATCACGACTCCGCTTCTGGGGTTGGTTGATACGGCCATCGCCGGGCATATGGGTAACGCATCTTATATAGGAGCCATCGCAGTCGGTGGCTCCTTATTTAATATGCTTTATTGGCTGTTCGGCTTCTTGAGGATGGGCTCGAGCGGAATGACCGCGCAAGCTTATGGAGCCGATGACAGGCGCCAACAGTCACGAGTGCTCCATCAAGCTCTCACGGTGGGCATCATGGCCGGAATTGTAATGATTACGTGCCAATCGTTGATCGTGAGTCTCGGTCTTGATTTCATGGATGTGTCCGGGACTACGCGCGGTATGGCGTCGCTCTATTTTCATATATTGATATGGGGCGCTCCGGCGGTGTTGTGCAATTATGCTTTGTGTGGATGGTTGGTGGGAATGCAGAACAGCGCAGCGACAATGTGGATTTCAATAGTGATAAATGTGAGCAATATCGCCGTTAGTTGTCTTTTAGTGTATGTGTTCCATTTTGGCATCGCAGGACTTGCTTCCGGCACTCTCGTGTCGCAATGGTGTGGCTTTATGCTTGGTGTCGGAATTGCGTTCGGCCATTACCGTGTGGAACGACTTGGAATGAAAGAAATTATTAAATGGGAAACTCTGAAACGCTTTTTCAGGGTTAATTCCGACATATTTCTTCGTACAGTGTGTCTTGTGGCTGTGACAATGTGGTTTACGAGAGTCGGAGCTATGCAAGGCGATGTGATGCTTGCGGTCAATGCGTTGTTGATGCAATTTTTTACTATATTCTCATTTTTCATGGATGGCTTCGCCTTTGCGGGCGAGGCTCTCGTCGGCAAGTATATAGGAGCCGGAATGCGTAGTGAATTGCGGGCTCGGATATTCGCTTTGTGCAAATGGGGTGCTGGGATAGCGCTCTTGTTCACGATTCTTTATGCGGTGGGAGGTAGCCGTCTGTTGATATTATTGAGCGATGATGCTTATGTCGTTTCTGCGGCAGGGGATTATATCTGGTGGGTTGTGACAATTCCGGCCGCCGGTTTTCTTGCGTTCTCTTACGATGGGATATTTATCGGCGCTACCGCCACCCGTGATATGCTGTTTTCGATGTTGTCGGCTACGCTGATTTTCTTTATTGTCTACAATGTGGCATTTCCTCGTATCGGCAACGATGGTCTATGGCTTGCGTTCGTGTGCTACCTGTTTACACGCGGAGTTATTCTTACATTCATCGGCCGCCGCTATACCCGCTGACATTTATTTTCAATCCAATGCGGCTGAATTTTTTGGCTTTTACTAAGTTTTGCGTTGCCGCAGTACATATTTTTAGGTAAAATATGATAAAATACTATTCATTTTGCCGTAAATTATAATATAATATGGGTATTTTGACTATATTTTTCTGTAAAAATGACGAATTTGTCTAAATTTATCAATATCTTTGTGGCATCTGATTGTCAATTTATTCTCGTCAGATATTGCACACTACAAAGGATGTGATGTGACAGATATGGAATGGAAATGTAATTTTAATAAACCAATAAATGTAATGACAAACTCAGCTATGTCGTGGCTGTTTAGCCACAGGGGTAAGGCGGGAATGTTGCTGTGCATTGCGGCAGCTTTTCTTACGAACCCCGTAAATGCAGGTCATCTCTTACTCCCCCTATAGAAAAATGCTGAGAATGAGGATGTTACGAATGTAAACTCGCATAATCCGCGAGTATTGACCGGAACGGTTGTTGATGAAACGGGATCTCCCATACCGGGCGTTACCGTTATGTTGAAAAATT
>CAZELD010000011.1:10939-43800 GCA_964512855.1 uncultured Muribaculum sp. | reverse complement strand
CATCGTCAAATCGGTCAAGTGAAATATGCACTAATCTAATTCAACCAACAGGTAAGTATAAGCAACTTTTCCGCATCTCAATGAATCTAACAAGAAAAAGCGATGGGAAATAACGATATAATGATTCATCTAAGAGACATAAACAAGACCTATCCAGGAGCGGTTCCACTCCACGTGCTCAAAGGAATAAATCTTGATATAGCACGCGGCGAACTGGTCTCAATAATGGGAGCTTCGGGCTCGGGTAAATCAACATTGCTGAATATTCTCGGGATTCTCGACAATTACGACACCGGAGAATATATCCTTGACGGAACTGAAATAAAAAATTTAAGTGAGAATCGAGCAGCCGAACTCCGCAATAAGCTTATCGGCTTCGTTTTCCAATCATTCAATCTCATAAACTACAAAGATGCGGTTGAGAATGTAGCGCTTCCACTATTTTATCAAGGCGTATCTCGAAAAAAACGCAATAGACTCGCGCTTGAACAATTAGACCGGATGGGATTGAAAGAATGGTCCCACCATCTACCAAGCGAGCTTTCCGGAGGGCAAAAACAACGTGTAGCAATAGCCAGGGCGTTAATAACCAATCCGGCGATAATACTTGCCGACGAGCCTACCGGCGCCCTTGACAGCAAGACTTCAGTGGAGGTGATGAAAGTGTTCCGCCAACTTAACGAAGAAGGCATGACAATTGTCATCGTCACTCATGATCCAAATGTAGGAGCGCAAACCAACCGCATAATAAGAATCGCCGATGGAATAATAGGCGCCGACGGAAAGGAAATCACCACCAAAGAATAGACAATGATAGATCTTTCCAAAGAAATATGGCAGACACTGAGCACCAACAAGCTCCGCACATTACTTACAGGAATGTCGGTGGCATGGGGAATATTCATGCTCATAATGCTCCTCGGAATGGCTAAGGGCGTTATCAATTCTTTTTCTTCAAGCGACTTCGCTAAAAGCGCGAACGTGATCCAACTTTGGCCCGGGAAAGCCGCTAAAGCATATCATGGGCTAAAAGAAGGACGCAGAGTCGATTTAAAAGAGCATAACCTCGCCGAAATAGAGCATGACAACCACCTGTATGTCTCCGAGGCGGCTCCGGAGCTCTCGTCGGCATCCGCCAAAATATCGACAAACAAAGACTACGTAACCAAAAATTATTCAGGGGTCTATCCCGAAGCCCGTGAACAAAAAAAGATGATTCACGGCCGATTTATAAATGAAAACGATCTTGCCAAGCAACGGAAAGTAATGGTGATGAATCTAAAGACAGCCTCTATCCTTTTCGACAATCCGGAAGAGGCAATCGGAAAAACTGTAAACATGAGCGGTCTTTCATTCACCGTGGTAGGAATATACGAACATCGTTGGCAAGAGCGCATCTATATCCCCTACACAACCGCCAAAGCCCTTAACGCTTATTCCGACAAGCTAAGCACAATAAGAGTGACAACCACCGACCTGGAGACGGTTGAAGATGCCAACAATCTTGAAAAAGATATACGCTCCACGCTTGGAAAGGCCAACCGTCATGCGGCTGACGACGACAGCGCCGTGCGGGTGTGGAATCGATTCGCCAACTATCTATCAAACCAGCAGGGGATGAAAATTCTGAATATCGTGATGTGGGTGATCGGAATGCTTACATTGATAACCGGCATCGTAGGCGTTAGCAACATCATGTTTGTTTCCGTGCGTGAACGCACCCATGAAATAGGTATCAGGCGCGCTATAGGAGCTAAGCCGCGCAACATACTCACCCAGGTAATTGTCGAGAGCGTGGCGCTCACCACCATCTTCGGCTACATCGGAATAATAATGGGCACAGTGGGGACAACGATACTTGACAAGATGTTTGGCGGCACTGACTTCATAAAGAATCCCACTGTGGATATATCCATAGCGTTGGAAGTGACGGCTGTGCTCATCGTGGCCGGCGCTCTTGCAGGGTTATTTCCGGCTCTTAGGGCATTGAAAATAAAACCGGTCGAAGCATTGAGAACTGAATAAAGACAAGCGATGAAAAATCCGATTTTTGACATAGACAGTTGGAAAGAAATTTCGGCGACGCTAAGCCGAAACAAGACACGCACATTCCTCACCGCCTTCGGCATATTCTGGGGAACGGCCATGCTGTCGATGTTATGGGGCGGCGCCCAAGGGCTGCAAGATATACTGCGCCGCAACTTCGCCGGACTGTCCACCAATATGGCCCTCGTGTTCAGCAGCAAGACAAGTATGCCATATAAAGGTTACGCCAAAGGAATGGCATGGTCGCTTACACAAACCGACGTTAACAACATCCGGGCGAGAATCCCGGAGATAGAGGCCATGTCGGGCATCTCTGGACGTTCCACCACCGCTGTGTATGAAAAACATTCAACGTCAACACGAGTTCAAGGGGTGGAGGATCAATTTCCACTTATTTTCGCACCGGTAATATATGAAGGACGCTTCATCAACGAATCAGATGAACGCAATATGAAAAAAGTGTGCGTCATCGGCAAATCCATGGCAGATGAAATATTCGGCAGCGAATCGCCGATAGGCAAGTTTATATCCCTTGACAATATCTATTACCGTATCATCGGTGTGGCCGGGCAATTGTCGGAAGTAGAAATCAACGGAAAAATCGACGAGATATTCACTATTCCCCTCTCCACATTGCGGCAAGCATATAATACGGGACAAAACATTGATGAAGTCATGTTGACAGTAAAGCCCGGGTATCGCCCTGGAGATCTGAAGCCGCGAGTGCAACGCATAATCCGCGCCAACCATCCGATACATCCTGATGATATGCAAGCGATAGAATATTGGGATGTTTCAGAGGAATTTGAGACCGTCGACAATATGTTTACCGGAGTTGACATTCTCGTGCTTTTTGTAGGGTTCAGCTCCCTGTTGGCCGGTATAATCGGAGTAGGGAATATCATGTGGATAATTGTCAAAGAGCGCACACAGGAGATTGGAATCCGCCGAGCTCTTGGAGCAAAACCACGAGACATAATCGTGCAAATCCTTTCAGAAAGCGTAGTGCTGACAACAATCGCAGGTATCGCAGGTATATGTATGGCGGTCATCATACTTTCGGCGGTCGCCAAAAGCACAACACTCAATGGAGATGTGCCAGGCTTCCAACTGTCGTTCACTCACGCCATGATAATTTTAGTCACGTTTCTAACATTGGGAACAGCCGCCGGCATTATCCCTGCGGTTAAGGCGATGAGAATCAAGCCCATTGAAGCTCTTAACGATAAATAATAAATAATTAAAAATCATATTCATAACAACAATGAAAAAAGTATTCAGAGTCATCATTTGGTCAATTGTGGCGATTTTATTCATTGGCACGTTTGTCTACTTATTCTATAATTCAAGGGCAAAGGAGACAACCTACGAAACAGTGAGTCCGGAAATACGGTCGATAGAACGCAACAGCATACTGACCGGCACTATCGAACCTCGAGATGAAATAGAAATCAAACCTCAAATTTCCGGCATTATTTCGGAAATAAATGTTGAACCGGGCGATCAAGTGAAAGAGGGCGACATTATAGCGAAAATAAAAGTGATCCCTGAGGAATCGCAACTTTCATCAGCTCAAAACCGAGTTGAGGTGGCCGACATATCACGCTTACAAGCGAAAAATGAATATGAACGCACCAAATCGCTGTATGAAAAGAAATTTGTAAGCCGAGAAGAGTTTGAACAATCGGAGGTTACGTTAAAAAAAGCAGAAGCGGAATATGCCGCGGCAGTCGACGCGCTGTCAATTGTCCGCGATGGAATATCGAGCATTAACGCCCAACAGAGTAATACGCTTGTAAGAGCCACCATTACCGGACTTATCCTTGAAGTGCCCGTTAAAGTAGGTTCTTCGGTGATCCAAGCCAATACGATGAACGATGGCACGACGGTGGCAAAAATCGCCGATATGTCAAACCTTATTTTTAAAGGGAAAGTTGATGAAACCGAAGTGGGGCTGCTTCACACCGGAATGGAAACGGAAATCTCCATAGGCGCTCTCCCCGAAGTGAAACCGGAGGCTGTGATTGAGTATATCGCGCCTAAAAGCACCGAGGACAACGGATCTAACACTTTTGAAATGAAAGCGGCTCTGAATGTGCCCGAAGGTGTGCAACTGCGCGCCGGATACAGCGCCAACGCGTCTATTTGCCTCGAAAAAGCCGATAATGCGCTATCGCTCCCCGAAGGCGTGATAGAATGGGTTGGCGACAGTACTTTCGTATATGTGCTCACCGCCGAAGAACCGGTGCAAAAATGGGAAAAGAGAGCCGTGGAAACCGGATTGTCGGATGGTATTAACATACACATCAAATCAGGCATAACTCAGGATGATAAAGTGAGAGGGAACGAAAAGAATAGCTAATCCACAGCACCGGAAACAATGAAGCATATATTACTATCTGTTATGGCTGCGTGCTCGCTTTGCGCCGGAGCTGAAACGTGGTCACTTGAAAAATGCATCGACTACGCTATCGAAAACAATATCACGGTGAAACTGCGTAGAGCCGATGTAAATTCTTCAGAACTTGACGTGACCGACGCTAAGTCACGGTATCTTCCCACAATATCGGCTAATGTAGGGCAATCATGGAATCTCGGACGAGGCCTGACGGCTGAAAACACTTACGCCGACCGAAACACCTCCAATCTACAGTGGGGAGCATCCTTAAGCCTCCCTCTATTTTCAGGAATGTCGACCACACGCCGCGTCAGTCTCGCCAAAGCCAACCTCTCAGCCGTGATTGAACAGTATGAAGCCGCAAAAGAGGATGTCACATTGAATGTGATCGGCGCCTACCTCCAAGTTCTGTATTGCAAAGAGCTTAATGAGGTTGCGATATACCAGGTGGATCTCTCCAAGCATGAACTTGCCAACCGCAGCGCGTTGCTCGACGCCGGAAAAATACCGGAAATCGATATGCTTGAAGCCCGTTCTCAACTTGCTCAGGATGAAATGAATCTGTCACAGACAAAGAATGACGTTGAGCTTGCGTTGGTCGATTTGGTTCAACTTCTTGAGCTTGACGACATAACAGGTTTCGACGTGGAGCCGCTTTCAGAAAATGAGTTGACGATATTGTCGCCAGATGAAGTCTACAGCGCCGCTCTACAACGCAATCATTCCTTAATTGCCGCCCGAAACAACATTATCGCGGCCGACCGCAACATATCGCTCGCAAAAAGCGGGTACCTCCCCACACTGTCGTTTAACGCCGGTCTCGGGAGCAGCTACTATCGCATTTCTGACATGAAAAATGAATCGTTTGGCCGACAGATGAAAAACAATTATAGCACATATTTCGGTCTGTCGCTAAACATTCCGATTTTTGACGCTTTGTCGACACGCAATTCCGTAAAGCGCGCCAAAGTACAAAGAGTGACCGCTATGCTAAACTACGATGACGCTCGCCAACGTGTGTTTAAAGCAATCCAACAAGCCTACTACCAAGCTGACGGAGCTAAAAACAAGCTTAAAGCAAGCGAGGTGGCTGATGAAACAGCCAACGCCACATTCACAGCCATGCAGGAAAAATATAATTTAGGCAGAGCGACACCCACTGAATATGAGCAGGCTAAAGCAAAAGCGCTACAAGCCACCGCCGAACGCATACAAGCTCAGTACGAATTAATCCTCCGCACCCGAATTCTCGCATTCTACGCCAACCAATAGTCCTCAAATATTGCAGTCTTTAAAGGATGTAAAACGGGATCCCCGGCCGGCAACGGCGGCGGCTTCGTGTTGGTGGCCTGCGCGCATGATATCGGGTCAATTTCAAGCAGTCTTCCAGGTCATTTCCTGAAACTTAGCGAAATGTATTTCGGGCGACTCCATCTGCTTCCGCTGTCGTTGTCGGTCGGGTTCTGCGGTCGAGGCCTGTCGGAGTACTCCTACGGATCCATATATCGTTGGCGCGGCTCTCGGGGCTGACTGTAGCCGGCTGTGTCAGCGTCCTTCGGGCGTGTGGCCGTGATTGCATGGGCCGTGACGGTGATCTCAATCGCAGATGATACCGTTGTGTAACAGAGGCAAAGATAAAGTGTGATTTTTGGGAATTTACCTGTTTTTTGTCCCAGGGGGTGATTTTTTTAGTCCGATTGGGCGGATTGGCCCAATTAGCCGAATTAGTCAAATTAGAGAAAGATTAGACCAGAGAAGCAATAGAAGATGTAGGACATCTTCGATGCCCGATTTATTGGCTGCCCAGGTTACCCCACGCTTCGGCTATCGCCTCGTGGCGGGGCTTAAATTATCCGAGCCGTTTCACGGCATTGGTGAGGGCGGAGGAAAAGGACGCTGTGTCAAAATTCGGAGTTTAGGTTGAGCGGGAATTGTATTTAGATGTGAGGTATCGCGAGAATCGGTTGGACGGTGGCACTAATAACCGAGCGACGATAATAACTGCGATAAATATTCCGCAAAATAAAATGGGAGTTGGAATCGTTCCCGGCAACCCAAAATAAACAGCGAGATTTATCAGCGGGTAATGACACAAATATATGCCATAAGAGAGGTTGTCGCTGTGGGCTAATTTGGCGCCCCATGAACCGACAATTGACAGCCACACTACTCCGACGGCAAGAATAGCGAACCTCAATACGTGCTTATTTTCAAGGATTGTGAAATTCGCCACCGCAAGAATGAGAATTGTGAAAAAAATTTCCCATTTATGGCGATAGAAAAACGGAATGTTTAGATATATTAGCACCCCGGTATAGAACACGAATAATTGCCCGATGAATTGCCTGACAAGAATTTCATACCGGCTGTCGCCCGTAATATCAAGCATCGACAGCATACACTGCGTATAAATAACCGAGAGCAATATGATGATCGCCAAAATCATATTCCGCTTTGAGGGAAAACGTCTCATTATTCCGGCGACAATCGGATAAGTGATGGTGAGCAAAATCTCGACTTTCATAGTCCACAAAGCTCCATTAACAGCGGCCGACACTTGTCCTTCAAACACTCCCGGCAATGATGGAGCCATGAAATTAAGCGTAAATGTATTCGCCAGAATATATTTCCAAAAACGCACATCGCAGAAATAATCAATTACGCCAAGCGAACTCACCATAGACAATGCTATGGCAAATACAAAAACGACAAACCAATATAGCAGCATCAGCCTTATCATTCGTTTCACCAGAAAGTCCCTAACATTGGAGCTTTTTTCAAATGAACGATATATAAGAAATCCGCTGAGCGCGAAAAATGCCGGTTGGACGCCACCCCGTATAGTTCCGGATATATCTGATCCGGTGAGATAAAAGAAATGATTGGAATATACTAATGCGCTGAGAATGTATCTCACCACATCCATGTTATAGTATCTCACAGAACTTGACGGCATCATTTTTCAAACATACGCGCCATCGAACGCTTGTCTTCACGCTCTTTGATGGATTGGCGTTTGTCATACTCCTTTTTACCGCGTCCTATTCCGATAACAATCTTAGCAAGGCCACGGTCATTTATGAACAGACGCATCGGCACGATTGTAAATCCGGCCTCTTTGCCGTTTTTTTCCAGCTTCGCAATCTCTTTTTTATTAAGTAGCAGTTTTCGGTCACGACGCTCGGCATGATTGTTGTATGTGCCGTAAAAATATTCGGCGATATACATATTTTTAATCCACACCTCGCCATTGTTCACATAACAGAATGTGTCGACAAGGCTTGCTTTACCTTGACGTATGGACTTTATTTCAGTTCCAGTCAACACAATACCAGCAGTGAATGTTTCAGAAATAGCGTAGTCAAATGTGGCTCGCCTGTTTTTTATATTTATATCTTTTTGATTCATAACGGTAAACTTGCTTTATAATGATCAGGCGGGTAACATATTTTCGAGCAATGGTCTGAAAATGTATGGCGGAACCATTATTGACACCACACTCAAAATCAAAAACAACACCTTTTTATTATCCTTTATTGAAAGATAATGGATTCCAAACCATATTATGAATATGTCAAAAAACGGGAGGAATTGAAATATCGAGATTTCAACCGGCAAACAATTATTTATCATCTGGAACAGCGCGAGCAAAGAAAGATTGTAGAGAATGAATGTGTCACACCGTTTTTCATCCACTTCATTCTGCGTCAATTTAGAGACAAAAATAGAGAATATAAAAGACGCAAGGAAGTATGTGATGAAATATTGCACAAATGTTATCACCGCATTTTGCAGCAGCTCGGCAATCCCTAACTCAGGAGCATAGAAATATTGAACAAACACCGTACACGCCACAACGCCAATGAACGGATAGAAACCTTCGGAACATAGTTTCCGCGGCTCGATATCTTCATCGGCTATCGCATCCCACCCTTTAGCGGGCGAGATGATAAGCTGTAGCAGGCACACTAAAAACTTCAACATATTTATTGCTCTAATTTATCTTTTTAGGACAACAAAGTTAGCAATATATCCGCAAAAATCGTACCTTTGCACTCATGAAATTTTAAAACATAACATAAACTTATCATGTTAAAAACTATTTTAGCAATTTCCGGGAAGCCGGGGTTATACAAATTGGTGCGCCAAGGGAAAAATATGCTTATCGTCGAATCTCTTGCCGACAAAAAACGCACACCTGCCTACGCGCATGACAAGGTAATATCACTTGGAGATATTTCCATGTATACTGTTGAGGATGATGTTCCCCTGGGCAATGTGCTTGAATCACTTAAAGCGAAAACTGACGGTAAGCCGGTAGACATCAAGTCATTCAAGGATGACAGCGAGGTACGTTCATTCTTTAAAGAAGTTCTTCCTGACTTTGACGATGATCGAGTGTACACAGCCGACATAAAAAAGCTTTTCTCATGGTACAACCAACTTCTCGCCGCCGGAATAACCGAATTCAAGGATGCTGAGGATGAAAAAGCCGAAGAACCGGCAACTGAGGGACCTGTAAAGGAATAATCGGCAAAATAATAGGGTTGTATCAAAACTGTAAAGAGATACAGCTCGACATACGCGCATAAGAAACAAAAGACAATTAATAGGCTTAAATTATAGCACGTTAATTATGTCTTTTGTTTCTTTTTTTAGGCCAAATCGACAACGGTTATGCCGGCGCCGCCAAACTGCACGTGCTCATCGCGGTAGCTTTTCACGCCAGGAACAGTGTCGAGATACTGTCGCAGATATTGCCGCAACGCGCCGGTGCCTGTTCCATGCAGTATTCTAACCGTCGACGCATTGAAGCGTATCGCGTCGTCAATATAATATGTCAAAGCTTGGACAGCCTCATCAACGCGCATCCCACGCAAATCAATCTCCCGATTGAAACTAAGCTGTCTCTCGCGCTGAGAATCAGACAAAGCTCCTCCAGTCAAAGACGAGGCCGACGCGCCGGAACGCGGTTTCGCTATAGTAAGTTTCAAGCGGTCAAGTTTAACGGTCGTTTCAAGGAGCCCAAAAGCGACTACAGCGTTTTTCCCCTCAATTTTCATCACCTTTCCGGGTTCACCCTGCCCGTCAAGTTTCACATTGTCGCCCACAACTATAGGACGCTCGTTCGTTGCTTCATGCGGTTGTGTATTTTTTTTCGACTTAGGCGCCTTTTTAAGTAATGGATGCTCTCGGTCTTTTCCATTAGCAAGGAGTTCCTTTTCTTCAGCAAGACGCTTGCGAGCCTCCATCGTGCGTTCTTTCTCGGCCTGAGCCTTTTTAATATCACGGATTGTGCGTTCTATCACGGCATTGCTGCCCTCCAGAATTTTCTTCGCCTCCTCTTTCGCTTCACTCAATATAGCCCTACGGCTCTCACGCAGTTGCGTAGCTTCATCTTCGTATCGAGCCAAACTTGTTTCAAGCTTTTTCTCCTTCTGCCTTATCGAAAGACGTTTGTTTTCCCAATAACGCTTGTCACGAGCAATATCAAGCAGATACTTGTCCATGTTAATATAATCACTCCCCACAATCTCTTCCGCATCGGAAATTATTCCATCGGGCAATCCAATTTTACGTGCAATCTCCACTGCGAATGAGCTTCCTGGATTTCCGATTGAAAGTTTAAACATCGGCTGCATCAAATGGCGGTCATAAAGCATTGATCCGTTGATCAATCCATCGGTGTCCTCGGCAAATTGTTTGAGATTTTGGTAGTGGGTTGTGATTACCCCCCACAACTTCTGTTCATTAAAGCGTTTCAAGATCGCTTGCGCTATGGCTCCTCCAATCTGAGGTTCGGTTCCACCTCCAAACTCGTCAATCAGCACGAGAGAGGAACTTTTGCCCCGTTGCAAGAACAGTTTCATATTACGCAAATGTGAACTATAGGTACTGAGGTCATCTTCAAGCGACTGATCATCACCGATATCGACAAATATATCGTTGAAAATTCCGAAATGTGAATTCTCATATACCGGCGGCAACATTCCGCATTGCAACATATATTGAATGGCTCCGACAGTCTTAAGGCATACTGATTTTCCGCCTGCGTTAGGCCCCGAAATAATCAATATGCGATTTTGCGAAGTTAGAGTTATGTCGAGGGGCACCACCTCTTTACCTTGACGACGCAACGACAGGTATAGACCGGGATGAACAGCATGAAACCATTCCATTTCCGGGAAATCGGCGACTTCGGGCAATCGTCCGTCGATATCAACCGCGAATCGAGCTTTAGCGCGTATAAAGTCCAATTCGCCCATTACATCCATACTTCGGCGTATATCATCTATATGCGGGCGCAATTCGTCAGTGAGCATTGTCAAAATACGCGCCACTTCATGCCGCTCTTCTATTTTAAGCTCCCTGACCCGGTTGTTTGCTTCCACAATTTCCGCAGGTTCAATATATACCGTCTTTCCTGAGGCCGATTCATCGTGGACTATACCGTTTATTTTGCGTTTGTTCATCGGCGCCACCGGAATCACCAACCGTCCGTCACGCATCGACGGCGCAGTGTCACTATCGATATATCCTGATTGAACCGCCGACGACATTACACGCCGCATGATTGAATTAATTGAATTGGCGGTAGCGGCAAGCCGATGACGAATGTCGGCCAATTCCGGAGATGCAGAATCTTTAACTTCCCCATACTGATCCACCACCCGATCAATCGACTTCACAATAGCAGGGAACGGCTGAAGCAGCCCGGCAATTTTATCGAGATAAGGATATTCCGACCCCTCTTCATGCCGCTTGGCGTTGAAAAATGAAACTATCCCTACAATTGCAAGGAGTGATTTGCGCATCTGCATGAAATCAACCGCCGAAAGAAAAGTTCCGACAACCGCCGCAGTGTCAAGCTGCGCGGAAACGTCAATAAAACCATCTAACGGAAAATCTTCACCGCTTTTTATTATCACAGCCATCTCTGATGTGGAATTAAGCTTTTCAATAATCGTATTGTAATCTGTTGAAAAACTCATGTCAGTACATCGAGCCCGTCCGAGCCCCGATATACAGGCACCGCTCAAAATTTCACGAAAGGAGGAAAAGCCTATTTTATTTTCAAATGAATCAGGATATATCACGTTGCAATTCAATTTATCCTACAAATTTACAGAAAAAGCATGAGATTTGCCCCTTTCCGATAGTTCCTGCAAGTAAAAACTTGCGCTAAAACGTGAATCTTATTTAATTCTTATTGTTAATAAGCTTAATACATCAAACCTGAAAAGATAAACGGATGTTTTAAGACTATATAAATCATTAAAAATCGAATATTATGGCTGAAGACAATTTTAAAGACAGTGTTGACAAGCTGGAATCCAGAAAAGAGTTGCCGGAAGGCCCTGAGACGAAAGAGCTTCCTCAACATGAAGAACCGGTAGCGGAAACATATTCCGCCACTGACAAAGAAAAAGCAGCAGCTCCAATGGCCGCCGCTGCCGCAAGCCACGCCACTACCGACGCGCAAGAGGCTTCGGGAATATTAAAATCAGGAGTATGGGCCGTAGTAGCTCTTGCGGTAATCGCATTAGGCGCCCTATTGTATTACGGTTCCCGAACGGGTCTCAATCATGATTATAATCCGCGTGTAGCTCAAACCAATGAGGTTGTGACCGCACCACTCTCCGGCTCGGACGGATTATACTATTATCAAACTCCGTCAGAAGCTACCGCCGACGAGATCGACGCATCGGGCATAATGAACGGAAATGTAATACCGGCCGGCACAATCGGCTCCGGAATCACGGCCGACAATACGCCTCAAATAGTGGTAGTGTATCTGTTTGGTTATGATAAGGCAGGCGTTCCCGAGAATGCGGATCTAAACGAGGTTGCAAAACAAGCTGTCGCCAACAGCAAAAATGTGCTCATCAAGGCTTATACAGATGAATATGGCGCAGTAGCTTACAACCAGCGACTTAGTGACCGACGCGCTAACGCCATACGCGATTATATGGTGAAACATGGCGTTCCGGCAGCTAATGTGAAAGCGAAAGGCATGGGTCCGACCCACGCATACGCCGGTGGAGACGCACAAAACCGCCGCGCGGAGATAAGTCTATCGAAATAGGGCAGATTATAAATGCGGTGTCAAAATTGTAAAAGATACAAAACTGACAATCCGCACATAAGAAACAGAAGGTGATTAACGGATTAATTAAAGTAATCTGAAAATCGCCCTCTGTTTCTCGTTTTATTTTGACATTTCACATTAGCTCAGGATTTTATGGGATCCATCGGCCGGCATCTACGCCTGAGAATGGTTAGTGTATGTATTCAATTTTGCAAACAAGCTTGCGGCTTGTCACAGGTTCGCCGTCAATCACAGAAGGCTGGTGGTAATCGGAGGGGAAGAATAGATAGAACGCTTCAGGGCCGGCCTTGTAATATGTAACATTTTCCGAATTGAAGTGCGCTACATCTTTCTTCGGATTATACTCATGCTTCACAGTCACATCCTTGGCATATCCCATCTTCTCATTTCCGCTAAGAGTATATTGAAGGTCAATCCAGTCATGATGTTGTTCAATATTCACTTTTTCTGATTCCCGAGGGATATATTCACTCATTTTTATATAACAACGTCCCGGAACAATATCGATACGGCCTAATGACAATGTGTCAAGGTCAATTTTAGCCAGATAGGCAAACATCGCATCCCACACTTCACGGTTCTTTTCGTATTGTTCGTGAAATTCTTTAGCATTAATTGATGAGTGGGCGGCGACATTCCAACCGTTATTCCACACATTGCTCTCCATCCATGCGTGATGAGGGCAATCACCTTTCTTACACTGAGACTGAGCGCTTAATGACATTGCCATGATCAATGACGCTCCTAAAATAATATTACGCAACATATTGTATTTTGGTATTAAACTTTACGCAAAAGTAATCACTCCCCATGATATCTCAAAAAATACCATCCAAAAATTACAGATGCGACACATCGCATCTACCACAAAACAATAAGTAAGAAAATAGCCCCTACAAGAGATTTTGATGTATGGAGATTTTTTCGTAAATTTGTGCGATTTAACTTAGGGGGATGGAAATGTCCCACGCAGAGCAATTTAAGTAATGAATATCTCATATAATTGGTTAAAAGAGTATCTCGATTTCTCGCTTACTCCCGATGAAACAGCCGACGCGCTCACTTCAATCGGACTTGAAGTCGGCGCAGTCGAAGAGGTAGAGTCAATCCGCGGCGGCCTTAAAGGGATTGTAATCGGAAAAGTTCTTACCTGCGAAGAACACCCCAACAGCGACCATCTACATATCACCACAGTAGATCTTGGCAATGGAGAACCGACTCAGATAGTGTGTGGGGCTCCAAATGTAGCGGTCGGACAGACAGTAGTTGTGGCAACAGTAGGCACGACACTGTATGACGGAGACAAAGAGTTTCAAATAAAAAAATCAAAAATACGCGGTGTCGAATCATTCGGCATGATTTGCGCCGAAGATGAAATAGGAATAGGGACATCACATGACGGAATTATCGTAATCGATAAAGCTGTCGCGCCCGGCACTCCGGCATCGGATTGCTATAATCTGAAGAGTGATTATATGATCGAGGTTGACCTCACTCCCAACCGAGTTGACGCCGCATCGCATTACGGAGTAGCCCGCGATCTTTCGGCATGGCTTGCGTGTCATGCGACACCGTCGCAACCACATCGCCCTGATGTAGATTCGTTCAAAAGCGACAAAGCTGACGGCGCTATCACAGTGGAAGTAGAGGATTCCACCGCTTGCCCCCGTTACTCAGGAGTGACTATCCGCGGCATAAAAGTGGCGGAGAGCCCTGAATGGCTTCGCAACTACCTTAATACGATAGGCCAACGCTCCATTAACAATGTGGTTGACGTCACAAATTACATCCTGCTCGGTATGGGACAACCCTTACACAGTTTTGACGCAGACAAAATAGGTGGCGGAAAAGTGATTGTAAGACATTGCGCCGAGAACACACCGTTCACAACACTGGATGGGGTGGAACATAAACTTGATTCACGCGACCTCATGATATGCGACACGGAGAAGCCAATGTGTATAGCCGGCGTATTCGGAGGTCTTGATTCAGGAGTAACCGACAGCACGACATCGGTATTTTTGGAAAGCGCATATTTTAATCCTACATCAATAAGAAAAACCGCGCGCCGTCACGGCCTTAACACTGACGCTTCATTCCGTTACGAACGCGGCACAGATCCCAACGCCACCCTCTACTGCCTGAAATTAGCGGCTCAAATGATTAAAGAGCTTGCCGACGGAGAAATATGCGGCGATGTTATCGATTTGTATCCCGACCCAATAAAACCATTCCCCGTGACATTGAGCTATAATTATCTCAATAATCTCGTGGGGAAAGATATCCCGAAGGACACGGTTGATTCAATCGTAAGATCACTTGAAATGGAAATTTCAGGACGCAATGAAGATTCTATCGATCTCTTAGTTCCCACTTATCGTGTAGATGTAAAGCGACCTTGCGATGTTGTAGAGGATGTATTGCGCATCTATGGTTATAATAATGTGGAGTTATCATCCACTGTCAAGTCGAGTCTTTCATACAAAAGCTTCACTGACTACCGAAACGAGTTGAAAGAAATAATCAGCAATCAACTTTCATCAATCGGGTTCAACGAGATTCTTAACAACTCGCTTACCGCTGAAGCATACTACGACGGTTTTACCGATGAGAAACATTCGCCGGTGAAACTGCTCAATCCATTAAGCAACGACTTGAATGTCATGCGCATGACACTGCTTTTCGGCGGTCTTGAGTCGATATGCCATAATATCAACCGCAAAGACAGCGATTTGATGTTATATGAATTTGGCAATGTGTATAGCCGCGATCTCACAATCGAAGTCACCGCTGAGAATCCGATAGCTCCATTCAGCGAATCAGAGCATCTCGCATTGTGGATTACCGGAAATATCCGCACAGGAAACTGGGCGCGCAAGGAAGAGAAGGCTTCATTCTATGATATGAAAGCTATTGTAGCCAACATATTCGCTAAATTAGGCATCTCCGACAGAGAAATATCCATATCTGTGGCAACCGATCCGATTTATTCCGGCTGTGTGACTATCAGTACACGTTCCGGTAAGGAACTTGGATCTATGGGTATCATCAAAAAACAGATACTAAAAAAAAGTGATATAAAGCAAGAGGTGATCTACGCAGAATTTGACTGGAAAGCACTTGTCAACCTTTCCATCAAGAAAAAAGTGCTGTACACGCCACTGCCAAAGACACAACCGGTGAAACGAGATCTCGCGCTACTCATAGACGACAACATCACTTTCGCTCAGGTAGAGAAAGTCGTGAAAGACAGCGAACGCAAGCTACTTAAAAACATAGAACTTTTTGACGTTTACACAGGAGAAGGCCTTGAAGCGGGTAAAAAGAGTTACGCCATAGCGCTCACCATTCAGGATGACGAGAAAACTCTGCAAGACACGCAGATTGAAGCGGTAATGAATAAAATAATCGCCAATCTGCAAAAGCAGCTTGGCGCCTCGCTCAGATGATTTGATAAAAACAATAATAACAGATAAACCTAAGAATATATTATGGGAAGAGCTTTTGAATACCGTAAAGCCAGAAAATTGAAACGCTGGGGAAATATGTCGCGCACATTCACCCGCATAGGAAAGGAGATCACGATTGCCGCAAAAGCCGGAGGTCCCGATCCCGACACCAATCCACGTCTACGCGTATTAATGCAAAACGCCAAGGCAGCCAATATGCCTAAAGATACCGTTGAACGCGCCATTAAGAAAGCGACTGATAAAGATTCAAGCGACTATAAAGAAATCGTATATGAAGGATACGGACCTTACGGCATAGCTATCGTGATCGAGGCAGCTACCGATAATAATACCCGCACAGTGGCTAATGTGCGTTCATATTTCAACAAACATGGAGGCACACTTGGAACCCAAGGCTCGTTGTCATTCATGTTTGACCACAAAAGCGTATTTAAAATCAAGCCTACTGAGGGGCTTTCTGTGGAAGATCTCGAACTTGAGCTTATCGACTACGGAGTGGACGAAGTTGAGGCTGATGAAGAAGAAATCGTGCTTTATGGAGCTTTTGAAGAATTTGCCAATATTCAGAAACATCTTGAAGAGAGCGGCATTGAAATCATCAGCGCTGAATTTGAGCGCATCCCCAATGATCTTAAAGATGTGACCGCAGAACAACGCGCGCAGATTGAAAAACTCCTTGACAAATTTGAAGAGGATGAGGATGTACAAAATGTGTTCCATAATATGAAGGAAGACGATAGCGCGGAATAAAATCAGCATTTATCAATAAATTCACGGCGGGCCGTAATGCGGGCATCAATAATGATCTCACATAACGACACGCCGTAAATATTTTGCGAAATTATCAGATATATAATGACTCAAAATGACCTGAAAGAGCTGCTTGATCATGAAGCGGTCCGTATCAACCACCCCAATTTCATCGGTAACGACCCGGTACAATTTCCTCGGCGCTTCACCGATTTGCGCGACATAGAGATTACAGCTTTATTATGCGCGACAATCTCATGGGGTAATCGAAAAATGATATGCAACAATTGCAACAAAATGCTTTCGTTGATGGACAATTCGCCTTATAGCTATGTAATGGACAAAGGCTACGAAGATCTTCCAGATATGAATATCCACCGCACGTTTTTCTCAAAAAATTTCAGACATTTTCTCAAAGGTCTTAACGCCATTTACTCGTCATACGACAGCATTGCCGATTTTGCCCGCCATGAAGGCGTGCCACAAGCTGAATTTCCGGCATGGAAACTTGTAGATATCCTCAATCGAGAACTTTATAACGCAAACGGATGCGACGATTCCCGTTGTCTTCCCGGCAATCTTAACGTCTCAGCATTGAAAAGGGTAAATATGGCATTAAGATGGCTTGTAAGAAACGATGGGATAGTGGATCTCGGAGTTTGGGATATACTCAAACCCTCGCAACTCTATATTCCTCTTGATGTCCATGTAGGCAATACCGCCCGAGAATTAGAATTACTGTCCCGCAAAGCTAATGACCGGGAATCAGTAATTGAACTCACAGAAAAGCTCAGGCAGATGCGTCCCGAAGATCCGGTTTACTATGACTATGCGCTTTTCGGAATAGGCATTGAGAAGAACAGACAAGAGATGGATTAACTTAAATTAACCCTTATTTCGTGAATTCCCAAATTCATAGTTGTTAACTTTACGTTATTATAGATAGAACCGTAACAAAAAATATAGATGACACGAATAATTTTCTCTGTTATTATCGCATTGTTAAGCCTCACGGCTTTTGCCGACAACAATGCAAAAATAGTATTCGCTGAACCTGTTTACGACTTCGGAAATGTCAAGGAAAACGGAGGAATCGTATCACATGGTTTTGTGGTAAAAAATACGGGAAAGACTCCTCTGATTATAAAATCGGCACGCGCGTCTTGCGGCTGCACGGTTCCCGAAATACCGAAGGAGCCAATTAAACCAGGAGAAAGCTCAGTGCTTAAAGTTAGCTATGATCCCAAAGGACGCCCCGGAGAATTTGAAAAAAATATCCAAGTAAAATCCAATGCGAGCAATTCACGTATATCGATAAAGATAAAAGGTGTTGTAATCCCCTCCACAAAATAATTAATAATGAATCTATTCCGCATACTTCCGGCAACCGTATTGTTGATTATATCATCTATAACAGTTCACGGCACAGTTACAACTAAATGGCTTGAAACGTCGTATGACTTTGGCGCATTTGATGAGGATATGGGTAAAGTGTCAACCGATTTCCACCTTGTCAACACCGGAGATGAACCGCTTATCATATATGCCGCACGAGCTTCTTGCGGTTGCACAATCCCATCTTATAGTAAAGAGCCTATCGCTCCGGGCGATACCGCTGTGATAAAAGTGGTGTACGACCCGTCGGGCCGTCCCGGAAAATTCAATAAAAAGGTTAAAGTCGAGACAAATAGCAACCATCGCCACACAATTCTTGAAATAAACGGCGTTGTAATAGGAGCATCCAACACTTTACGCGCCCGATTCCCAATAGAGGTTGGTAAATTGAAACTACGCCGTGACATCGTGCCTATTGGAGAAATTCTAAAAGGCCGGACTAAAACATCGTTTCTTGAAGGATATAACCAAAGCCCCGACACTATCCGCCCATCTATAGAAGGCCTGCCTAAATATATAACCGTACAAACCGAGCCGCAATGCGTGCCACCCGGAGAGCAGGTGACGTTCACGTTGTTTTACAACACCGCCGGAGAAAAAGATTGGGGGCTTACGACACACGAGGCGACTATACGGTCAGATGCGAAAGACGGAAATACACATACGATCGATGTAACGGCAATAATAAATGAAGATTTTTCAAATTTAACTAAAACTGAACTTGAAAAAGCTTCTAAAATCGCACTGTCAGACACTCGCATTGACTTCGGAGAAATAAAAAAAGGCGAAAAAAGAACGGGAGAGATAAAGGTTGATAATTTTGGCAAGAATGAACTTATCATACGAAAAATAAGTTCCTCAGATCCCTGCGTCAATGTAAAACTATCAAAAACAAAGATTAAAGGGGGCGGGAACGCCACCTTGAAAATCAGCGCAGACACGTCAAAAAGCACAGCCAAGATGCTTAACGCCAGAGTGACAATAATAACCAATGATCCGGATCGACCGGTATCAAATATAAGAATTACCGGAGAATACATAAAATAATTATGACCGACCATCATCACCACATAGAAAACGAAGAGCAGTTCACAGGGCTTACGGTGAATAGCGGAGTCAAACAACCGCCTGTTGTAAACCCCTATCTTAAACCTCGTAAACGCCGCCCTCTACCATCGGCAGGGGAGCTTGTAGAGGGGATATTAAAGGGCGACGTGACAATATTAAGCCGCGCTGTGACGCTGGTGGAAAGCCTGTCGCCCGAGCATCAAGCGATAGCACAGGAGGTCATAGAAAAATGCCTACCTTATTCCGGCAATTCACGAAGAATCGGCATTACCGGAGTGCCAGGAGCTGGTAAATCCACATCAATCGATGTATTCGGCCTTCACATACTCAAAGAGGGCGGCAAACTCGCCGTACTCGCCATTGACCCATCCAGCGAACGCACTAAAGGCTCCATTCTCGGTGATAAAACTCGAATGGAACAGCTTGCCGTACATCCGTCAGCCTTCATCCGCCCCAGCCCATCGGCGGGAAGTCTCGGCGGTGTCGCCCGCAAAACACGAGAAACAATAATATTGTGCGAAGCCGCAGGATATAACAATATATTTGTTGAAACGGTAGGTGTAGGGCAAAGTGAAACCGCAGTACACTCAATGGTCGATTTTTTCCTGCTCATACAGCTTGCGGGAACGGGTGATGAATTGCAGGGCATCAAACGAGGCATAATGGAGATGGCTGACGGCATTGTTATCAACAAAGCTGATGGTGACAATATCGACCGCGCCCGTCTCGCTCAAGCGCAATTCAAAAGCGCATTGCACCTCTTTCCACCCACAGCTTCAGGATGGCAGCCTGAAGTCTTGTGCTATTCAGGATATTACAACATCGGTATTCCTGAAGTGTGGGATATGATCGACCGCTACTTCGCCTATGTAAAAGAAAACGGTTATTTTGACATAAAACGCCAAGAGCAAGCCCGCTATTGGATGTACGAGACCATCAATGAGAAATTACGCCAACATTTTTATACGAATCCTGAAGTAGAAAAACTATTGCACGAAAAAGAGGTGAAAGTTTTGAATAACCGGCAAAGTTCATTTACCGCCGCACGCGACGTGCTTGATTTCTACTTCAATAAATAAAAACTTGCATATATGTATATCGCATCACAAAAACGGAAAGAAAACATAGCCGAGTATTTGCTATATATGTGGCAAATAGAGGATATAATCCGTGCCAACAGTATGGATTTGGACAAAATAAAGGCTAATGTCATCGATAAATTCACACTCAGCCCCGAACAATACAAAGAGATGGCAGAATGGTATGAATCACTAATCGATATGATGCACCGTGAAGATGTGTCGGCAAAAGGACATTTACAACTTAATAAAAATGGGCTTATCCAACTTGATGATCTCCATTTAAGACTACTTAAAGATCCCAAACATCCCGACTATGCGGCAGAATTTTATAAAACCCTCCCATATATTGTTGAGCTGAGATCGAAACAGGGCGACAATAAGACCGGAGAAATCGAGACCTGCTTCACAGCGCTATACGGAGCTTTGATGTTAAAATTGAAAGGTGTTGAAATATCAAAAGAAACCACTACCGCATTAACTCAAATCTCTCGATTCATCGCAGTATTGGCTCATTACTACCAATTAGATCAGGAAGATAAGCTTGATGAGGATTAATTTTTATCACTTTTTTCTTTAGTCTCAGCGTTATTGTTCCAGTTACGCCTTAGACGCTTCCAAAAAGAGAATATATCATCGAAATCACGTTTGAAAACCACTCCTACCCCTTGGGTGGTCTGCGCCGATCGCAAATAGTAGTTCTGGTCGTTGTATCGGTTGTATGCTTTCAATCGAATATTTCCTGACTTATTTAACAGGTACTCAAGGTCGAAATCTCCGATAAATGAGTTATTGTTCACCGCATTATCTCTATATCCAAAATTTCCGTTGAACAGCAATCTATTGTCAAGAAGATAACTTGACAACGCAAGATCCACTTCCATATCACTGAAATCGCCACGGTCGCTCCGTATGTTTGGCGCGATAGTCCAATTATCGCTTAATTGCCCTAACATGGAAGTTAGCTGTGACGATATTGTCGAAGAAGCGACAGATACAAGTTCATTCCCTTTTGTGGTCGATGCCATGTAATCGGGCGTATAAAAACGGTTCAATGCGAGCAGGTATATTATTTGGCGATTCATCATTTCTTCAGTGCTTACAATACTTTTCACTTTACGATAAGTGTCCTGCGTCAAAGTCGGGAACTCAAGGTCAAAACTAATATCGGGCTGTTGCATATTACCTGAAACTTTCAACAGCGCATGAACAGGCACATTAGTGCGAGTAAGCTCGCGATCCTGCAAAAACGATTCATCAAGGTCACTCAGATTCGCATTAACCGAATATACGGCTTGAATATCCAAAACCGCATCAAGAGGGTCTCCATGGAATGTTATTGAGCTTCCCGGTTTAATCGTAAAATCCTTTATTATGATGTCTTGAAGTGTGAAATTATAGCTTCCTTGAGTTAAAGTGTAAGCTCCATACATCAGAATGTCGTCATTGGCGGAATTGTATTCTATGCGCAGATTGCCATTACCGCGCGCTTTCACTTGGTCGCCTCCGTCAGGATCCATCACAAGCACCATTTCTCCATTAGGATTAGCGTCCACTTGAAGATTAACACGATAGACGGATGGAGAGCTTTCTTCCTGATGCAACCTTCTATAATAATCTTCAAGCCGCTTAATGGATGCGGCACGAGGATCCTCGACCGATAGCAGAAGGTCGCCTTTCAACGCATCCCGATCATTAAATGTCATGAAAGTATATTCATCAGCCGCTTCAGTGTCGGAAAGTTCAAAAGTGAATTCAGACTTTGGAGCGGTTGATATATCGACATTCACGTCAATAAATCCAGGCACACCCTTAATATTTGCCATGCCATTGCAGAAAATTTTACCATACCACACCGGATTTATAGTCTTATTCACGTCGAAGCACAGGAAATTTCGAGCATTTGACACTTTAAATTCAAATTCAGGTTCTTTAAAGCATTTATGAGTTACCCACCCGTCAAGTTTCGCTTTATTGCCGTAAGCGTCATATAAAATCACATCGCCAAAAGATATGCGTCCGGGAGTAAGGTGTATAGAGTCAGTCGCTGTATAGCTTGTGTTAGTTATGTCGAGTTTTAGTTTCAAATCTTCAACATATATGTCACCGGTCATATCGATAAGTTTGAATGTACCAAACAATCTTGCATCACCAGAAACATATCCACCTACTGAAGAAGTAAATGCTTCCATATATGGTTTCATGAAACCCGCATTAAGTTTGTCGGCCTTAAACCTAAAATCCAAAGCCTCCGCCATAGGATATATTATCCCGTTTACTGCCGAGCGCCGCCCATTAGGCTGCAAAATATCGGCATCAATTGTCACACCTTTCTGTTCATTATTCCATCCGCTTACGATGTCGGCATCACCGAGCAGCGATTTGTTGTATGTGAAATTTTTGACGTGAAGATTAGGCGTGTCTAAATGCAGTTCTTTTGTCAACAAATTTCTCGCATAGAAATCGCCGGTCGCAGTCCCACCAAAATCCACATTTCCGATAGCAAGCGTCTCAAATATATAGTCGAGATTTATATCGTTCAAATTTAATGTGAGCACATCGTCAGGATTATCAGACACTACACCGCCAATTTTTAAAAATTGCCCGGCACGCCCAACATCAATATCATTCACCTGGATTCGTCCATGAGCGATTTCAACCGACGCCGGTTGCACCACCCAAGCGGTATCGTTAATTACAAAATGACTTTTCTGTATTCCGATATTCACATCGAGTCCACCAAACTCACATTCATTAAACTGTGTCGAGATATTGACTATCCCATCAATTCGTCTCTTGCTATCTAAATCCCATGAAAGTTGCGAGAACAGTTCATCGTTATGTCCATGAGATGTCAATTCCAATGTCGCCGCACCATTTTTAGTCGGATATAAGGTTGTGAAAAAGATATCGGCTGTGCCATCCTCCCCATCAATATTGGCTTGAATAGATGTTTTATCAATAAACTTGTCTTTTTTAAGAAGATATGGAGCATCGAGCGAAAGTTTCATATTTCGATTATCAGCATTCAATATCCCTTCAATAGTAATAGAATGTAAGACCTTTACAGGCGATTTAAAAAATTCCAACCATTCATTTGTTATGTCGTTCTCCCTTATTTCAAAATTCAACGTAATATCGGTCGATTTTATAGGGTTATCATTCTTTTCCGGCTGAACCAATGCCGGGAAAACCGAGGAAAACAATTGTTTTCCTGCTGGGACAATATCCTTAAACCGATAATGTCCAAAAAGTTGGCCTTCAAAAATATCGGAACGCAATACAATAAACTGAGGATTTGTCGCTCCGGAAGAAAGTAGAGTCAGGTGGCTTAGTCCAACACCATTTCCGTCAGCATCGGTAAAACTCAGCCTTGAAAGTTCCGCTCTACCATCTGCATGGTCAGGATTATGACCTTTCAACTTCACATCGACATCAGCCGCCAATGAATAACCCGGATAGTCTTTTATCATATTGAGGGCATTTGGATTAAAATCTTTTACAGCCCCTTCAATATCGCAAGTGACCATCTCTTCAGAGAAATCGACCCACCCATTAAGATTAATCTTCACATTATCATCATTGATAGCCAAAGCTCCATCAATCCGCTTCTTGTCCACATTTCCCCGGAACGATAAATTGGTGTATTCATAATCACGGAATACGAAACTGTCAAAGTTTATGTCAAAATCGCCACTCAATTCATTTTTCACAAACACAGCGTCGGCATCTATATTTGCCGACAATGCGCCGAAATCTTTTCTGTCCAAAAGATGTCCAAGATCAAATGCATCTATAACAATATTCCCGATTAAAGCATGACTTTCAACAATTGAATCGAGCCGATAAGAAGCATCCAAAACCACATCTCCGAGGGAAGTTTCGAGACGTCCATCGCACACAGCTTCATTCAACCTACCGTCAAAAACTCCTTTATACTGAAAATTCCCCACCCTTGAGATCAATCCGAGCAAATTTTCATTATCCCCGATAAAAGCTTTTATTAGCGGCAAATAACGAACAGGAACTACCGACAGATCCATTTCAGGCAATTTCACTTCAAGTTTTCTAATATCAGGGAGTCCGGATACTTTACCGTTTAGTTCAAAGTCAAAATCGCCGTCAGGAGCACGTACGGCAAAATTATGCACATCAATATCTGCAACCGATCCCGTCAATTTTCCATTTAACGCAAGTGAAATCCACTGCGCTCCGAGCTTAGGAACAAATGGAACAGCATCGAATGTTGATATATGACTTGACGGGAGTATTTCGATAGACACCGGAGTATCTAATATTTCAGCGCCTAAATTTTTCAAACTGCTATAATGAATAGAAAACGGACTAAGGGCGATTCTTGACTGGGACAACTTCAAATCAAAATCAGAGACAGCCAACAATGTATCAGTTATAGCGAATTTTCCACTCAATGATTCGACATTTAGTCCGGAGCGTTCCTTAAGAGCCAGACGCTTTAAATCGACACGATAGCAATCATTCTTTATCTCCGGCAATAAAATATCGGCTTTAATGTTTTTGACACCAATATGATTTTTATCAAATCTATTAATATGCGGTTCAGAAAGCACGTCATATTCAACATTCGCATTACGAATCACGATATTGTTAACTCTCAAATCGTATTGCGTGGGAGGTTTATTTTTATCCTTTGACGACAATCGGTCGATTATAGGTTGTATATTCAAGGGCGCGCCAAGAGAATCACGCCAAATGCGGGCATCAAGACCAAGTATTTCAGCATAAGAAAAAATAAGTTTCCGCCTAATCAACAATTTCGACATTACAACACCGGCGCCAATGCGGTCGACACTAAGAATCGTATCGTTAAGCGAATCCCTAACAATCACATCGGTCAATGTCAACTTATTGAAAGGCGCGAAATTCACACCGCCAATCGTAACTTCCGTGCCAAGCAACTTACTAAGTTCGTCCTCGGCGATATTTCCAACACTTCGTTGCACTCCGCTGACAGAAAGCACAATATACAGAACCAACGGACCGACAATTGCCAATGCAAACACAGTCACGAACAAGGCTCTAAGTATGTTGTAGAATTTTGTCATAATATTGGTGCAAAATTAAGCATTTTTTTCGCCTCCACACCACTTGTTTTCAAAAATTCTGGCTAAGTTTGCGCTCTAAAACAAGACTTTTTATGAGCATAATAATATTGGGGATAGAATCATCGTGTGATGACACTTCGGCTGCGATAGTAAAAGACGGAATCCTTCTAAGCAATGTCATTGCAAGTCAAAAGGTGCATGAAGAGTATGGCGGCGTAGTTCCCGAGCTTGCGTCAAGAGCCCATCAACAAAACATAGTACCCGTGGTTGACACTGCGATAAAACGCGCCTGGATAGACAAACATGATCTTTCCGCGATAGCGTTCACACGCGGTCCCGGATTGCTTGGATCGCTGTTGGTCGGCACCTCATTCGCCAAAGGATTGTCGTTGGGATTGAACGTACCACTTGTGGATGTCAACCATCTTCATGGGCACGTTTTGTCACACTTTGTAAGGAAAGGAGGAACTGACAAGGTTCCTGAATTTCCATACTTATGTCTGCTCATCTCAGGAGGCAACTCGCAATTAATTCATGTGCGTAGTCCTTACGAGATGGAGGTGATTGGAAAAACGATTGATGACGCTGCCGGAGAAGCATTTGACAAATGCGCGAAAGTCATGGGACTTCCATATCCCGGAGGCCCCCATATCGACCGTCTTGCCGCAGAAGGAGATGCGTCACGATTCAAATTTTCCAAACCTCACATACCAGGACTTGACTATAGTTTCAGCGGGTTAAAAACCTCGTTTTTATACACTTTGCGCGACAATTTGAAAGTTAATCCGGAATTTATTGAAAAAAACAAGGCCGACCTTGCCGCATCGCTCCAACGAACTATTATCGAGATTCTGCTCGATAAACTTAAAAAAGCAGTAAAACTCACGGGCGTAACCACCGTTGCCATCGGCGGAGGTGTATCGGCCAATTCCGGCGTAAGAAACGCCATAGCTGAATATTGCCGAAACAATTCATTGACTGCGTTTATTCCTGAGAGGGCTTTCACTACCGATAATGCGGCAATGGTAGCTATCGCCGGATATTTCAAATATCTGAACAATGATTTCTGTAATCTTGATGAAGCGCCCTACGCAAGGGTAACAATTTAATCTTTCCTTTATTTTTATTCAACAATATCAAAACCATCATGCAAGTATCAATAATCGTAATCGGTAAAGAGCTGCTTTTAGGGCAGGTAATCGACACAAACTCTTCTGACATAGCTCATCGCCTCGATCCCCTGGGATGGAAAGTGGGCGATATTCAGATTGTGGATGATGACGCTTTCCAAATAACACGAGCTATAGACCGTGCTTTTGAGTCAAGCGATGTGGTGATCACAACCGGCGGTCTTGGGCCAACTAAGGACGATATCACGAAACAAACTTTATGCAACTATTTTGGAGGAGAACTAATATTTGATGATTCGGTGCTTGATACAGTAAAACAGGTTATTTCAGCACGAGGACTTGAACTTAACGACTTAACCGCAAAACAGGCAATGGTTCCATCATCGTGCCGAGTGATACAAAATGAGGTTGGAACAGCCCCTATCATGTGGTTTGAGCGAGATGGAAAGGTACTGGTGACAATGCCGGGAGTGCCGTTTGAAACCCGCGAGATGCTTGACCGCCAAGTCATTCCTCAACTCGTGAAACGATTTCCGTCAAAAATGAATTATGAACACCGCACAGTTATGGTGGTAGGCTACAGCGAATCACTTCTCGCCATGAGAATCGAAGAATGGGAAAAATCGCTTCCTCCCTATCTCCACTTAGCATATCTGCCAAAACCAGGCTTAGTGAGATTGCGTATTGACGGGGCGTACGTTGACAAGCCGTTATTGATAAGCGAAATAAATCATTATCATGCCATGCTTTGCAGTCTTTTAGGAGAAAATGTGCTTTGCGACGCAGATATACCGGTCGAGGAGATTCTACTACAGGAACTTGAAGCCCACGGTCTTACCATTTCCACTGCCGAGAGCTGCACCGGTGGCAACATAGCTCATCTTTTAACATCTGTTCCAGGTAGTTCAAAAGTATTCAACGGAGGAGTAGTAGCATATTCCAACGAGGTAAAAGAGCGCGTGCTCGGAGTGAACGCCGAGACACTCACTCGCCATGGCGCTGTCAGCATTCCTGTTGTTGAAGAAATGGTTACGGGAGCGTGTAAAGCTCTCGGCAGCGACTGCGCGATAGCCACATCGGGAATCGCAGGTCCGTCAGGCGCTACCGATGGCAAACCTGTAGGAACGGTGTGCATAGCTATTAAAACACCCGCTGAAATATTCTCATTCACCCATCATTTTCCCGGCGACCGACAGAGGATTATTATACGCGCGTCTATGACAGCTATGATTGCCGCAATCGAGAAAATAAAAGCACTCCCTCGCCATAATGAGCAAAACGCGCAATAAGAATGAATCGCAGTCATAAAATCATATTCATCACCGGCGGACAACGCTCCGGAAAGAGTATTTTCGCTGAGGAACTTGCTCTTCGATTGTCTTCTAATCCGGTATATATCGCCACAGCACGCATATTTGACGAAGAGTTCAGGCAGCGTGTGGAGATCCATCGGCAGCGCCGCGGGTCACAGTGGACGAATATCGAAGAACCGCTGTATCTGTCAACTGTCAATACAGAAGGTAGAACAGTGTTGGTAGACTGCGTGACCCTATGGGCTACTAATATGTATTTAGAACATGGTAATGATGTTGCAAAAGCGTCGCATAGGATGAAGGAAGAGTTTGATAAATTCGTCTCTCAAGACGCAACATTCATATTTGTTTCCACTGAAGTAGGACTTGGCGGCACAAGTGGAAATCCGATGCAGCGGCAATTTAACGATCTACAGGGGGAAATAAACCAATATATCGCTTCTAAAGCCGATGAAGCCCATCTCATTATTTCAGGCATAGATGTGAGAATAAAATGAAACAGTTCAGAATAAAACCTGTATCAGAGGATCTTCGCCAAGCGTTAATCGACAAGATTGATAATTTGACAAAACCCAAAGGCTCATTTGGAAGACTTGAAGAGCTCGCATTACAAATAGGGCTGATACAACAGACATTAACGCCCGAACTTAAGAATCCACACAATATTCTTTTCGCCGCGGACCATGGCATAGTAGAAGAGGGAGTGACGGTATCGCCGAAGGAGGTGACATGGCAACAGTTGAGCCACTTTTCAAAAGGTGGCGCTGGAATAAACTTTCTCTGCGAACAAAACGGGTTCAAGTTGGTGCTTGTTGACGCAGGAGTGGACTATGACATACCTAAAGGTCGTGGAATTATTGACAGGAAAATACGCCGTTCCACACGCAATTTCCTTCACGAGCGAGCCATGACTCATGAAGAGCTTGACAAATGCCTTGAGAGTGGGGGCGGAATCGTTGACGAGGTATATGCCTCAGGATGCAATATTGTCAGTTTTGGGGAGATGGGAAGCGGCAACACATCATCGTCATCGATGTGGATGCACCTTTTCACAGGGATACCGTTGCGCGATTGCATAGGCGCCGGCGCCGGACTTGACAACGATGGGATACGGCATAAATATGATGTGTTGAACCGAGCTTTGGCAAAATTCCAATCAGAGGCCATCGACGCAACTGATCCGGAGGAAATTATGTCATGGTTTGGAGGGTATGAGTTGGCAATGTCAGTAGGAGGAATGCTCCGAGCCGCTGAATTGGGAATTATTGTGTTGGTTGACGGATTCATTATGACCGCCTGCGCGTTAGCAGCTTCACGGCTTTATCCTGAATTCAAGGATTATTGCATTTTCGGACATCAAGGCGATGAATCAGGCCACAAATTAATGTTGCGGCATCTTAACGTGAAAGCGTTGTTAAATCTTGATATGCGTCTTGGCGAAGGGAGTGGAGCTGTATGCGCCTACCCTATCGTTCTGTCGGCAGTGAATATGATTAACCGCATGGACACTTTCGGATCGGTAAATGTGACTAAATATTTTTAGAGATGAAAGAACTGCTTGCCGCCATAACATTTTTTACTCGCCTGCCATTGTGGCGGGTATGCCATATTCCGACTGACGCATTTAAGAACGTCGTGCCTTTTTGGAGCTTAACCGGTTGGCTTACCGGCGGCATCATGGCGGCGACATATATGATCGCAGAAATGATATTACCGATGTCCGTAGCACTGGTTTTGGCGCTGCTGTCACGGATATTGCTGACGGGAGCGCTCCACGAGGATGGCCTCGCCGACTTCTGCGACGGATTCGGAGGCGGCAGAAATGACCGTAGCCGGATCATGGCAATCATGAAAGACAGCCATATCGGCACGTATGGCGTGATCGGACTCATCATTTATTACATGATGTGTTATATGTGCCTGTTGGAAATGCCTTCATGGTTGATTCCCGCAATGCTAATTTGCGGCGACACATGGAGCAAATTTTGCGCGTCACAAATAGTCAACTTCCTCCCTTACGCCAGAAAAGAGAGCGAAGCTAAAAATCGCACTGTGTATGAACGTATGACGCCGGGGCTGTTTTGCGCATCGCTTGCAGGGGGCGCGCTTCCATTGCTGTTGCTTCCAGCAGAGTTATTGCCGGCAATAATATTCCCGGCCATAACTTCAGCTTTTATGATTCGCTTCATGAAACGCCGTATCGAAGGTTATACCGGCGACTGCTGCGGAGCGACATTTCTTATATGCGAGCTATCGTTCTATGTCGGAGGACTCATAATAAGACAATTCTGTTCTGTCATATGAAAGCGCTTTTCATCCGTCACACGTCAGTCGCGGTGCCGAAAGGAATATGTTACGGGCAGAGCGATGTAAGCGTAAGCGATACATTCTTTTGCGAAGCTGCAGCCGTCAAACGCCGTCTCTCATCATATAGGATTGAAAAAGCCTATACAAGCCCGTTGTCGAGATGCGCGAAGCTCGCCGCTGCGTGTGGATTTCCCGATGCGATAAGAGACAACAGGCTGATGGAGATGAATTTCGGCGAGTGGGAAATGCAGAAATATAATGATATTTCCGATCCTCGATTGCAAGAATGGTATGATGACTATATAAATGTCAGAGCTACTGGCGGTGAATCGTTTATGGATCAACGCCATAGACTTGAATCGTTCATGTCACACTTGCCGCAAATCGATGGAACGATTGCCATCTTTACCCATGCAGGAATACTCATGCACGCTATGTCACTGTATCTCGGACTAAGTCCGCAAGAAGCGCTGAAGGCACAACCAACTTACGGTTCAATCATCGAAATTCCAATATAACGCTATGCCAGAAAGGAGTTCCGGGATGATAAATAATTTGCGAAATACATAATTATTTTATACTTTTGTGGCGTAGAGTGGATGCCCTTTATTTGTATGTGGCATCTGTTTCATCGCTTGAGTATGCCGGTCACATTGTGGCTTAAAAATGCTCTCAATAGGACAGATTACGTTCTGTCAACGAATTATGACAACACAACAACCCTTTATCGGAAGTCACACGACAGATATTGAGGGGAGTTAGAGAATTGTCGGAATTTTAGCCAGTTCCTTTTTTTGATGGTCACGCAAGAGGTTAGCGCCGACACATTGGCGGGCTCTATCCGAACCTCCATAGAGGTTCAATACGGGCGCGGTAAAATATCCACGGCCCGCAAACTCATATACTGTCTTCAAAAAGTGGAGAAATATCTCGCTGGCGCTGAACTGCGGCTGTGTGACATCACCAAGGAGTGGGTAGACGGCTTCTCGCATTGGATCATCGAAGAGGAGGGGCTGACAGAAAACACTAAGGCCACTTATCTAAGGCTTATATACGCTGTGTGCAGGTCGGCGGCAGCGGCTGGAGCCAATGTCGACACTTCGGCATTTGCAACTGAGGAGATGGGCAACAGCGAATCGACCCGCAATCTTCTGACAATTCAAGAGATACAGCAGTTGGTTTCAGCCGACATGAATGGGCAGATAGTTTTTGAACGGGCGCGCTCAATATGGCTGTTCAGTTTTTTGTGCGGAGGCATTTCGATGGCCGACACGATGGGTATCACACGTGAAATGCTTGAACAAAGCCGGATAGCCACATCCATCGGGAGGATTCCGGTAGTTGATTCGGCACGCAAGATAGCCACTAAATATTTCGACGATTCAGCGTATGCGTTTCACGCCGAAAATCGAAGACTCGACGATGCGGAGATAGAGGAGCGCGCCGCCCGCTTGAACGACAGGCTTGAAATTGTCGCCGAAAAGGCCCGAATCGACAAACCGCTGTCAATCGACACCACTCGCGCCACATGGCTCAACATAGCCCGGATAAAGGGCAATGCGACAAGCAGTATGGGCAGAGATCCTCTGCGATTCGGCAATCTCATACGCAGCATAGCGGCGGCGGTGGATATGGATCGACGGCATTGGTTCGCAATGCGTTGCCTTAAAGCGTCAGTCGAGGAGATGCACCAAGAAATCAGCCGAGAATTTCCAGAAACGAGCGTGTTCATCGCTGAAAGCGACAGTTATGAAAACACCGACAAAGGCGTGAAAAGAGTCCGCAGCTCAGTGATCCGCGACATATTGTTTTTCAGCGCCACTCTTTCACAGGCCAATAGAATAAAGAAAAGATTCCACCAACAGGCATATACCTACGATTACCGTAGCGGCACATCGCGGCGGCTCGCCATTATCCCAGACGCGGAGATGAAAATGTTTATGTACATAAACCATATCATGGCTAAGGAGATAGCGTGGTTCTTCCCTGAAGAGAATAAAATCCCCGATTTTCAAAAAGGATGCAGCGTCATCATCACCGACGGCGAATGGAAAGGCGCACGCGGCACCTATCTCGGCCCGTCAACCCGATTCCCTCTGCACATTGTCGTGTCGGTCATCCTTGAAAACCTCAACATCGGCGTGTCGGCACACATCCCCCACCACTTCGTGCGCCTCGTCTGACACACACGCATACACTTAGCGAATAGCTTATATACTTAAATAAAATACAGGAATGAGGGCTTAAAATGATTTTGTAAGATAGGTGTTTGATTTATAATATTTAATGCCTATATTTGCCATAACGAACCATATATATGCTCGACAGTAAAAACGTCATATTAAACGAAATTACAGCTCTCGCACGGCAGATGTTCAGCAAGGGAGATGGCGCTGTGTATCTATACGGTTCAAGAGCACGGCAAGACGCAGAGCCTACGTCAGATTGGGATATACTCATCATCACCGATGATTCCATATCAACTAAAGATGGGTTCATGCAATTTGCATTTCCATTTGCTGAGATTGGTTGGCGTTACGGGCAACAAATCACGCCACTCCACTACACCAACAGCCAATGGGAAGCAGAAAAAAACACAGCTTTTTACCACAATGTAAATCGTGATGCTATAAGGCTATGAGTTTATCAGCAGAAGTATAGCCGCCTACAAACTATGAGGGAAAAGGCTGACTATCAAAACACATTCACTA
>CAZELD010000011.1:0-10839 GCA_964512855.1 uncultured Muribaculum sp. | reverse complement strand
TATAGCCGCCTACAAACTATGAGGGAAAAGGCTGACTATCAAAACACATTCACTATGGATTCAGAAATCGGCAATGCTCTGATCGCTCAAACACAGGCACTTCAAACCAAAATATGCTTGATGGCAAGAGCCAATATGCAGACCGATTCAAAGCAGCAGTAACAGTTTCATCACTGATGGCGAATGGAAAGGCGCACGCGGCACCTATCTCGGCCCGTCAACCCGATTCCCTCTGCACATTGTCGTGTCGGTCATCCTTGAAAACCTCAACATCGGCGTCTCTGCGCACATCCCCCACCACTTCGTGCGCCTCGCCTGATAAGCAAGGACACTTCCATAAAAGACATCAATAATTACCGATTATTGACACCACCCATTCTCCTACGTGAAAGATGAATTGGCTGTCAGGCGTAGCCGACATAGTCACAATCGCAGCATTGATAGTAACGCTCTATCAATTGTTCAAAATGAAAAAGATAAGCATCGCCACCCGCGATGCAATCCTCTCCACACGAAAAGAGATAGAACGGAGCCACACCATTCATGACATCGCAAAATACAACGAATCGATCAAACTCATCCAAAAGGATATACAGCAAGATAGATGGGACTTCGCACTTCTACGCATGCAAGAGCTTCGCGCAACCCTAATCGAGCTCAACGAAATCCCATATCTTAAAGAAGCGTCGGAACTCACATCATTCCACAACTCAAAAATGCAATTAGGCATTGACATCAACAACATAAACAAGCAGTTGCTCACCAACTCTAAAGGGAAACTGTCACCCGAGAAAATCTCCAACAACCTCGAAGAACTGTCAGCAATGCTGATAACCATCAAGTCAAAGATAATCCATTATGCAGATGAACGAAAAGACCTATCTTGAACTGGCTCGCCTCATCAAGCAACGCACCAACGAACAGCGATTAACCTGGACCCCCTCAAGCTACTCCTCCACCTATCAAGCAGCAATCGGACAAGGAGCAGCCATGGTAAGTCTCGACTATTCAGTGCAAGATCAATATGACCCCGATTTCCCACAGCCCATCGCAGATCTCTCCATCCTAAACAGCCGCGGCGAAACCATCCACAGCATCAATTGCTACACTGAAGAGGACGAAAACTTCCTCCTCATCAGCGAAATCTACCAACTCGCCAAAGACTCCTACCTCAAAACCAACGAGACAATCCAAAGCATGTTCGACCAGCTCAACAACCCATTCTAAATAATCCCGTAATTTTTCCTCACAAATCAATTAAACCCAAAATGACAAAAATACTTGATTGTACTTTACGTGACGGTGGATACTACACTCAATGGGATTTTAGCTCGGAAATTGTCGATTCCTATATCCATGCAATGAACAATTTACCAGTCGATTATCTGGAAATTGGGTATCGAAATAATCCGGAAAAATCTTATATAGGTAAATTTGGATATACTCCCGTTTCTGTATTGAAGCATATCCGAAAAATCTGCTCAAAGAAGTTAGTTGTGATGCTCAATGAAAAGAGCACTAAACCTGAAGATCTCCCCAAACTTTTAGGTCCCATAATAGGAGTGGCTGATATGATTCGCATCGCTATTGACCCGAAAAACTTCGATAGAGCTGTCATTCTAGCCAAAGAGGTAAAAAAAATGGGCTTTGAGGTGGGATTCAATTGCATGTACATGAGCAAATGGAATTCAGAATACACCGGCTTCCTTTCCAAATTACATTTATTAAATGATTTCTGCGATTTATTCTGCATGGTCGACTCCTTTGGTGGAATTACTCCTGAAGAAATAGTCGAGATATACCATGAAGTCAAAAAAAACACAATCGTCCCTATTGGATTCCACGGACATGACAATCTACAATTGGGACTAATAAACACCATCACCGCAATAAACCTCGGAGTAGATTACGTTGATGCAACTGTTATGGGTATGGGTAGAGGAGCCGGAAATCTCAAATTGGAACTATTACTTACATATCTCAATGCCCATCAAGGATTAGAAGTAGATTTCAATGTTCTTGGAGAGGTGATTTCATCCTTTACCCCGCTAATGGAGGAATATGGTTGGGGCACGAATCTACCATATATGATAGCCGGAGCAAACAAAATTCCTCAAAAGGAAGTAATGGACTGGGTTACAAATAGAGCTTATTCATTCAATAGTGTTGTTCGCGCACTCGACAATCGCAAGCAACAAAAGGCTGATAACGCAAAATTTCCGGAATTCCACACAACGCACAAATTCAAATCCGTAATCATTATTGGAGGAGGAAACAGTGTGGTGAAACATCTTGAAGGCATAAAAACATTTATCCAAAAAGAAAAAGATATAGCGTTAATTTTTGCAACAGCAAGACATGCAGCGCTCTTTCAAGACATTGACGTGCCAAAATTTTACGTACTTGTCGGGTCGGAAAGCAAACGCCTTACTGCAAATGTCAATCCTGACAAATTTAACGACATAACAATCCTTCCTCCCTATCCTCGCACAATGGGCACAGACGTTCCCTCATTCGCTAAATCCACAACTTACGAACTGCCGTCTATTGAATTTATAAATGAATACACTGACTCTGTCACAACAATATCCGTACAGCTTGCATTGCAACTAACAAATAATGAAATATTCGTTGTCGGATATGACGGCTACCCAGGATATATTCTATCCGAAAAAGAAGTAGCCCTCACTACAGAAAATAAAGAAATCTTCCAAGCATATAGAAATCTGAAAGAAAAAAATTTAATATCATTAACCCCATCATTATATAAAAATCTTGATGTCAGTTCAATTTATCAACTAATTCAATGAGATTTAGACAACTTTATACTGCAATATCTATATACATGCAACATGGACAACAAATTAGCATTTTATCTCCCAACAAGAAAGGGCAGTGAAAGAGTAAAAAATAAGAACACCAAAACTTTCGCTGGTATAAAAGGAGGACTTGTTGAAAATAAAATCCGTCAACTTCTAAAGACAAAAATGATTGATGAAATAATATTTTCATCAAATGACGAAGAATGTATGGAAATAGCATCAAAGCATAAAGACAGCCGTATCTCAATAATTGAACGTCCACAAGAACTATGCCTTTCGTCAACCAATCTCCAAGATTTAATTTGCTATGTTCCAACAATAACCGATGCGGAACATATTCTTTGGGGTCATGTTACAACTCCTTTTTGTGGAGCAAGCCAATATGATGCAGCTATTGAAGCATATTATCAAAAATTACATGAAGGATACGACTCTTTAGTTGGAGTTACAGAGCTGAAAAATTTTATACTGAACAAAGACGGTATCGTAATAAATAATAACACCGATATTCCTTGGCCTAGAACTCAAGATTTAGATGCTGTTTATCCGATTAATCACACAATGTTCATAGCAAAAAGAGAAGTGTATATTACACAAAAAAATCGTATTGGTATGAAACCGCTTCTATATGTAATGGATGAGATTCATTCATTAGATATAGATTGGCCTGATGATTTTCTTATAGCAGAAAGCATATATCGATATCTTAATAACAAATTATAAGAGACCTTGATGATTAATACAAGGTATCAAACATCCCCGATAATCAATGTCTTCACATAATCATTATCTGTAATGGGACGTTATTCTCGTTTAGGGAAAAATACAGCATTAGTATTTATAGGCACAGCAGGTTCAAAACTATTGAACCTGCTAATGCTTCCATTTTATACCAGATGGTTAAGTGCCGCCGATTACGGAAGTGTGGATTTGATAAGCACATATGCCGGATTAATGCTTGTAATTGTATCCTGTAGTATTTTTGAAAGTTTATTTATATTTCCAAAAGATAAGCCAAAATCAGAACAAACTAAGTATCTCAGTTCCGGAATAGCGTTTTGGTTACTGACATCAGTAGCTGCAGCACTCTGCTGCGTTGCAATAAAGTTATTTGGTCATTGGTTCTCTCTGAATGGATTCATTGTACAGTACATTTGGTTAATATATGGCGTGTTGACAGCATTATATCTTCAATCAATGCTGCAACAATTCTTAAGAGCTATTGACAAAATGGTAATATACAGCTCCACCGGAATTGTCTTAACTGTAACAATGGCTGGTCTGGCATTTTTCCTTGTACCAAAACAAGGTGTATATGGATTTATTTATGTAATGATCATCTCCAATATCATTGCAATCATCTATTCTATGACATTAGGAAAACTTTGGCAGTACTTTTCCTTTCGTTCTATCAGCAAAAAAGCATCCGTTGAGATGTTACGCTATTCAATTCCATTAATTCCTAACGGCATAATGTGGTTTTTAATGATGTCCTTGAATAGACCAGTTTTGGAGACTTATGTAGGACTTGCAGGTGTCGGAATTTTTGCTGTAGCCGGACGTATTCCGAATCTATTGAACACTGCATACAATATTTTCCACAATGCATGGATTATTTCAGTTCTTGAAGAAGCAAAAAAAGAAAGTTTCACGGAATTTTATAATCAGATGCTGAAAATAATAGTGATTGCACAATCATTATTTGCAGTAGCACTTACATTCTTCTGCAAATGGTTGATTCAAATATTTACTACTCCTGATTATTATTCATCTTGGCAATATATTCCATTTCTAACTATAGGTGTCATATCCATGAATATAGGTGGATTTGTTGGATGTAATTTTGCAGTAACACGTGAAAGTAAATACTTCTTTCATTCATCAGTATGGGCAGGAATTGCGAGTGTGATTGCCAATTTTGCACTAATACCCACGTTTGGACTATGGGGAGCTTGTTGGTCAATCATCATATCTCAGGCTGTGTGTATGTTTGCCCGAATTTTTTATTCATGGAAAATTGTAAAAATAACAACTGGGATTTTTTATTTAAAAAACCTCTTTTTTTTGGCAGGTAGCATTTATATCTGTTTCATTTTCCAAGATTCTTCATTAAAATATATTCTCATGACGGCAATGCTTGCCTACTTTATCGCTGTCAACCATTCTCAATTGGCTGTATGCGTCAATTTAATCCGAGCAAGACTTAGAAAGTAATCATCCTTAGATTCATATAAAAATCCATCCCCTATGTCGAAACTATCTCCCACCCAAATAATAAAAGCCGGTTGCCGCAACATCATGTATTTGGGCAACACTATGTTGTGGCTAATCAGAGTTTTAAGAGTAGAAAATTTCAAAAATTATATTCCCGACAATAAATCCGAAAAAACGCTATTGATTCTTGCCAATGGACCTTCATTGAAAAATATAATCGACGGCATCATCCCTATAAAAGACAACTATGACATCCGAGTGGTGAACGATTTCTGCCGCCATCCCTCATTTTTCATAATAAAACCCTCATCCTATGTATTTGCCGATCCACTCTTTTTCAACGACACCCCCCGAGCCAAAGAAGTCATATCGCTTCTCGCCAATGTCGACTGGGAAATGACGATGTATGTACCCTATGTATATCACAAAAATATACAACAAAAAATCAACAATCCCAATATTACAATCATACCATATCATACTACCCCATATAGAAGTGGATGGAAATCGCTCAGAACCTATTTATTCAAGAAGGGACTTACAATGCCACGTCCCCAAAACGTAGCAATCCCGTCGATTTTCATTGGCATTAACGAAGGCTATAATACCATTGAATTATACGGAGTCGACCACTCTTGGACTAAGGAAATAAGGGTGAACCTCAAAAATCAAGTATGCATGACCGATAGTCATTTCTACGACGCTTCCAAAGTAGCCTTAAAACCATTCCTCAAATGGGATGGAAGTGAATATCTAATAGCTGACTTATTAAGCGATTTAGCTTGGATGTTTGATGGATATTACAAATTGAAGGATTATGCCGACAGTGTTGGATGCCACATAATTAACAAAACTCCGGAATCCTTTATAGATGCATTTGAACGGGATATAGACTGATAAATGATAAAACGTGTCATTAAATATGCAATTCTGAAATGGAAGTGGCGGGGAAAGGTACGATTTTCGTGGAATTCCCAAATTGGCTTCCATTCCGAATTTGAAGGGATGAATCAAATTCATTCCCATGCTGATTTTTCCGGATACATGGGATATGGATCATACGTTGCTCCATATTCAAGCTTATCAGGAAAAATCGGTCGATTCTGTTCTATTGCACCCTATGTAAGATGCAATAACGGTCGGCATCCTTACACTTATCCCTACGTGACTACGGCACCATGTTTTTTTTCGCCAAACCCTACTCACTCTCAAAATGGCAGTTCATTTGCAGAATTTCTTTGTTTTGATGAATTCGCTTACGCTGATCTGGAGCATAAATATCCCATAGTTATTGGCAATGATTGTTGGATTGGAGAAAATGTGTTTATTGTTGGAGGTGTCACAATAGGAGATGGAGCTGTGGTACTCGCCGGAGCAGTAGTATCAAAAGATGTTCCGCCATATGCTATCGTTGGCGGAGTTCCAGCCAAAATCCTAAAATATCGGTATTCACAAGAAGATATAGAATTTTTACTAAAAATAAAGTGGTGGAACAATACTCCGGAATGGTTGCAACAGCACTGGAATATTCTCAACGATTTCAATAGACTGAAACAATATTATGAAAAAAATCCTGCGGAAGCTAATCTTTAGATCCGGGCCGACCATTCGCACACGGTTATATATCATATTCAACCGATTTTTTTTCCGATTAAATGGTGTTAAATTCGGGAAAAATCTTCGTGTGTTTGACCGTTTTTATATAACAATGTCATCAGGCGCCAAAATGTCGATTGGAGACAATTTTACATTTTCATCAGGCGATGGTATTAATCCATTGTGCCGTAATATTCGTGGAAAGATTTTTATCGGAGAAAATGCTTCAATCACAATTGGAAATAATTCCGGAATCAGTTCTGCTTGTTTATGGGCTAAAGAACATATATCAATCGGCAATAACGTCAAAATAGGTGGCGATTGTGTATTGATGGACACCGATGCTCACAGTTTGGACTGGATGGTAAGAGCCGGACTGAAAAAGAATGAATGGGGGGGGGTAATAAGCGACTGTAAATCAGCAAATTCAAAACCAATAACAATTGAAGATGATGTGCTCATCGGCACTCGCTGCATAATTCTCAAAGGGGTAACAATTGGAGCACGTTCCATTATAGCCGCAGGAAGCATAGTGACAAAATCAATTCCTCCCGACTGCATCGCCGGCGGAAATCCTTGTAAAGTAATTAGACGAATCAATGAGTAAAAACAGTTTAAAAATAACGGTGGTGACGGTAAGCTATAATGCTGCCGCCACAATAGAAAAAACAATCCTTTCGGTTGTCGACCAAACGTATGACAACATCGAGTATATCGTCATTGACGGCGGCTCAACCGATGGTACCGTTGACATCATAAAACGATACGCCAAAGGTGGAAGCGAATGCGGTAAGCATAACAACTATATCTTCTATTGGGTAAGTGAGCCAGACAAAGGAATTTACGATGCCATGAACAAAGGAATCGCTGCCGCAACAGGCAACTACATCAATTTCATGAACGCAGGTGACAAGTTCTATTCTTTAAATGTAATTGAGTTGATATTTAAAAATAATGACTATAATTATAATGTGATATATGGAAGCACATTCATGAGTTATTCATATGGGAACTATATAGTTGTTCCTGATAAGCTTTCCAAGATAACAAAATGTATGACATTATGCCATCAATCTGTTTTTCTTAAAATTTCTGAAGCTAAAAAACATCTATTCAAAGAGGAATATGGTTTAGTCGCAGATCACGGCTCATTACTTGAAATATATCGTGAGTCGCCTAATAGTTTTTATCAATATGATGGTATTATAGCAAAATATGATGCTCAAGATGGGATATCTTCAAAAAATGCATTAAAATCTTATAAACATCAAGCTATTCTCACAAATGCCAATGACTCTATATTTAGAAAATTAAGAATTATTATAAGAGCTTTCATGCCTCAATTTATAGTAAATCCACTTGGTAGACTTTTTTTCAAATTTAATCGCCGCTACAAAAGAGTTTAAATTATACATATGGCTCAGTACAACCTATTTATATGTGCAATTGTAGGTTTATTTATAATTGATTACAGCAAAAAGAAGCAAGGATTCAGTATATTTGGATTATTTGCAATAATTGTGACAATTTCTTTTGTGGTTCTTAGGGATTATGTGGGTTACGATTATGCCAATTATGTTGATATATTCCATCACTCTTATGAGAGATTGATTGCTAGAAATTTTGAATGGGGATTTATTATAGTGACAATTATCACACAAAGTTTTACCGAAGAATACTTTTGGTTATTTTTTATTTTTGGATTGTCAACCATCTTATTTATATGTAAAGGGATACTTTTATATACCACCAATTTTAGAATAGCATTTCTCATATATCTACTGACACCAGGTCTATTTATTAATTCTTTTTCAATCATTAGACAAGGAATAGCTGTTGCATTATTATTAAATGCTTTTTTCTATTATTACAACAAAAATTATACTCCAGCCGTATTATATACAACATTTGCTGCACTATTCCATTATTCTGTTTTAATAGCATTACCTTTTTGCTTATTTGCACCCAAATTGTCAAAATATGCGAAATCACTTGTAATTTTTGGCATCCTGATTTCTCTAATTCTTTCAAGAATAAAATTAGTTCCAACTATAATAATGCTATTCCTCGGTGACACAAAATTTATTGCATATGCAAATTATATAGATCAGGGAACTTCTTTAATAAAGATAATCACGTTAAATACAGTTGCTATTCTATACCTTTTTTTTTACAAAAATTTGGACAACTTGAATAGGACATTGTTGGTATTAGTCGCAATTGGGCTAATGCTAACAAATATTTGCTCAGATGTAGCAGCCATTACTCGAATTGGATATTATTTCAAAATATTTGATTGTGTACTAATCGCAAACATAATTGCCACAATAAGAAAACCGCATTTAAGACTTGTAATAATCATTATTGTAACGCTATATTATTACGCCCTCTTTTTTAATGCACTTAATGTTGATTTAAACATTACTGATTACCCCAAATTAACGCCATATAGAACCATATTCGATTATTAAAATGAATCAAAACTATTCAATTTCAGTCATTATTCCCGCTTATAATGCTTCAAAATCCATTATCGAAGCTATTGAGTCTGTGATTTCTCAGACTTACAAAACAAATTATGAAATTATTGTCATCAATGATGGCTCAACTGACAATACACCTGAACTAGTTACCAAATACTCTGATATACACAATTATACAAACATAAAACTAATCACGCAAAAAAATAAAGGAGTTGCTGCAGCACGAAATACAGGAATGAAAAACGCAACAAATAAATGGATTGCATTTTTAGATAGCGATGACAGATGGTTACCTACTAAAATTGAAGAGCAAATCAAATGCATTCAAAACAATCCTAATATTGATTTTATCGGAACAGAAAAATTAGGTCATACCACTCGTATTTTATGGAAAACAAAGACTGGATTATCCAAAATCTCATTAAAGGAGCAATTTATTAAATGGTATCCGCCAACTTCAACTTATCTTTTTAAAACTGAAATAATAAATAAAATTGGATATATGGATGAAAATTTAAGATATGGAGAAGATGATGAATTCTTAATTCGTATACTCAATGAATATTCTGGATGGTTTTTAGCAATACCACTTGTAGAATACGATCATGGAAAACCTGGATTTGGGCATTCCGGTCTATCTAAAAATTTAAAAAAAATGCAGATTGGACAACGGTGCGTAATCACAAGAGCTAAAGAAAAAAAAATCTTATCTAATTTTGAATATATTCTTGCCAGAGTCTATTCAGAAATAAAATATCTGCGCAGAATTATAAAAACGATAATATAATATTTTGAATCCTAATTATCACATATTATGTGGGGAGAAAAGCTAATCCGACATAAAATACCAGTATTTTCTCATATCCCGTACACGCATTAAAGTTTATTTTATGAAAATCTCTATTATCACCGCTACTTGGAATAGCGGTGAGACTCTTCGTGACACTTTAGAGAGTGTGCTTTCGCAGTCATTTCAGGACTTTGAGCATATCATTGTTGACGGTCTTTCTCGTGACAATACACTTGAGATAGTAAAGGAACTTGAACCGAAATATAATGGGCGGCTTAAAATTGTGAGCGAAAAGGACAAGGGATTATATGACGCGATGAACAAAGGAATAGCAATGGCTGATGGTGATGTAATAGGGATTCTTAATAGCGATGATTTTTACACGTCATCGGATGTGCTTCAGCGTGTTGCCGACGAGATAGGGGAAGTTGATGCTGTGTATGGCGACATTCATTATGTCAACTCTGATAACTTGTCAAAATGCGTGCGATACTATTCTTCTAAAGGATTCAAGCGATGGAAAATGCGACTTGGTTTCATGCCAGCCCACCCATCTTTCTATTGCCGTCGTGCCGTATATGCCAGATACGGTCTATTTGATCTCGATTTTAAAGTTGCCGCCGATTTTGAGCAACTGTTAAGACTTATATTTGTGAACCGAATATACACTAAATACATTCCTCTTGATTTTGTAACAATGAGAACCGGAGGAGCGTCATCTTCCGGATTTCAAAGTCACAAAACCATCATTCGCGACCATATGCTCGCCTACAAAAAGAATGGCATATATTCTAATTACATTTTAGAAGGTATGCGGTATCTTTATAAGATAGGAGATATAATGCACACGGCTCTTTCATTTAACCCAAAATTAAAAGTATAGTTCCCTTACCCGATTCTGTCTGAGTCGGGTAAACTTTTATGGATTGGATGT
>CAZELD010000010.1:0-45533 GCA_964512855.1 uncultured Muribaculum sp. | reverse complement strand
ATTTTAAATTAACATATTCACCCTGCTTCCAAAACATTCAAGATGGATAGTCATGCATTTCTACAGAATCTGAAGCCGTGGATGCTTCCTATTGCGATGGTGATAGGCGTAATATTTCACGAGTACATAGGAATGGTGGCGTTTTTATCGCCATACCTCATATTCATAATGCTCTTAATCACCTTTTGCAAGGTGTCGTCTCACGACTTCAAGATCACTCCGTTCATTTGGGCGCTTCTGTTCGTGCAGATAGTGGGCGCCGTCGTCGTCTATTTCGCGCTCGCCTCATTCAGCCCCGCAATAGCCCAAGGGGTGTTCATTTGCGTGCTATGTCCCACTGCCACAGCAGCCCCGGTGATCACAGCAATGCTCGGCGGTTCAATAACCCTCCTCGCCACATACTCATTATTCAGCAATGTGGCGGTGGCCATTCTCGCGCCCGCCCTTTTCTCTTGGATAGGCAACGCCCCCGACGTCGCCTTCTCCGATTCTATGCTGACGATAAGCAGCAGAGTTTTCCCGCTAATACTGTCGCCTTTAGCGTTGGCATTCCTCTTTCAGGCGTTCGCCCCGCGCATACATGACGCTATCGCGCGCCGCCAGTCGCTCTCATTTTACATTTGGGCGGTGTCGTTGATCATAGTTGTAGGCAACGCCGTGAGCTTCATCATGAAAGAACCGGCATCCATGATTCCTGAAATGCTGCTCATCGCATTCGGCTCTCTCATAGTGTGTTGCCTACAGTTTTTCATCGGGCGGAAGATAGGAGCACGATTAGGCGATAAAGTGTCAGGAGCACAAGGGCTTGGACAAAAAAACACAGTGCTCGCCATCTGGATGGCTCTTACGTACCTCAACCCGGTGTCATCGGTAGGGCCGGCTGCCTACGTCGCATGGCAAAACACAATAAACTCATTGCAATTATTCTACAAAACCCGAAAATCGTTAAAAAAACAAAACTTTTAACGGTCACAGATGTTAATATCATAAATAGGAGATTATGAACAGCATTTACGACACATTGATGGAGCTTCCCCTTCTAAAAGGATGTAGCCGACATAAGCTTTCCGAGATAGTCGGATCCACAAAATTTCATTTTTTGAAATATCTTGCCGGGGGAACCATCGTGTCGGCAGGGACGCCATGCTCCCATGTGATTTTCATAATTTCAGGAAAAGTGCGCGTCAGCATCTCAAATTCCAGCGATCGCTTCAGAGTTTCATCCACGCTTGAGGCTCCCAACGTGATTTCGCCCGAATTTCTATTCGGCAGAGCCACTCAATTTCCGAGCACCGTTACTGCGATTGACTCCGTGAGCGTGCTGCAAATATCGAAAGTCGACTACATCAAAATACTCAACTCCGACGAGACATTCCTGTTCAACGCCCTGAATATGCTCTCGGTGAAAGCTCAAAATTCCGTCGACGGAATACTCGCAATCACGTCAGGGAAACTTGCCGAGCGCATCGCTTACTGGGTTATGTCGCTTACGCAGCAAGGCTCAACCGACATCGTGCTCACCGCACGGCAACGCGATCTCTACGCCTTGTTCGGCGTGCAACGCTCGTCGTTCTTCTCTACGCTCGATGAAATGAAAAAACAGGGTCTGATCGAATATGACGCCACAGAGATACGATTCACTTCGCATCAAGGCCTACTCGACTTGTTGGACACAGAAGGATAGCCTCGTCAGGCAAGCTCACAAATGAGAGTGGCCGACGAGGATTCCACAACCCTCACATCAACCTTATCCCCTATTTTGTAATCCCCCCGCGGGAACACGCAGGTTTTATTTTGCTGAGTGCGTCCCACCATCTGCTCTTTCGATTTTTTCGACACTCCTTCCACAATCACTTCAAAAGTTTTTCCGATGTCTCGACGATTGGACTGAGCCGAAAGCTCATTTTGCAACGCAATCATGCGGTTAAGCCGCTCTATCTTTACGCTCTCCTCCACATTATCGGGCATCATGCGCGACGCAAGAGTGCCGGGACGCTCAGAATATTTAAACATGAACGAAGAGTCAAAGCCCACTTCACGCATCAACGACAATGTTTCTTGGAAATCCTCCTCGGTCTCTCCATGGAAACCGGTGAACAGATCGGACGTTATCCCACAATCCGGAATCATGCGGCGTATCGCAGCGATACGGTCAAGATACCACTCACGGGTATATTTTCTGTTCATGGCCTTCAGCACCGAATTAGATCCCGACTGCACAGGAAGGTGTATATGATTACATATATTATCATATTTAGCTATCACAGCTATAATTTCGTCAGACATATCCTTTGGATGGCTTGTTGTGAAACGTACCCGCATATCAGGGGCGGCTTCTGCCACCATTGAGAGCAGTTCGGCGAATCCTATCGTACGACCGTCTCCACAATCATACGCATAAGAGTTCACATTTTGGCCAAGCAAAGTCACCTCCTTGAACCCACGCGCTCTTAAATCAGCCACTTCAGCGAGAATGCTCTTAGCTTCCCGGCTTCTCTCACGGCCTCTGGTATATGGCACAATACAATATGAGCAAAAATTATTACACCCTCTCATTATGCTCACAAAGCCGGAGACTCTGTTGCCGGTTATCTTAATCGGAATTATGTCACGATAAGTTTCAGTGGTCGACAACTCCACATTAACAGCCTTCTCCCCTGATTCCACAGCGGCGAAAAGCGCCGGCAAATCCATATACGAGTCCGGGCCTGCCACAAGGTCAACATCATGTTTTTCAACAAGTTCACTCTTAACTCGTTCAGCCATACACCCCACAACGCCAACGATTTTCAAGCATGAAGAACGCTTGCGTTTTAATGACGAGAGGAATTGCAGCCTTGACAATATCTTTTGTTCAGCATTGTCACGAACCGAGCAAGTGTTTAGCAACACCGCATCAGCCTCTTCCAAATTCTCCGCCATCTCATATCCGACTGTCGCCATCACCGCAGCGATAACTTCGCTGTCAGCGACATTCATCTGACAGCCGTATGTCTCAATGTAAAGCTTTGAAGGTTCTGTATTTTGCTTTGAATTATTGGGTTTAGCCATATTAATCATCCGTTATTTCGTTAATCTGTATTCTATCCCGCCTTGACATTTAGTTGAATAAATTTTGCAAGACGGCACATTTTTAGTACTTTTGCGCAAAAGTACTAAATTTTGCCGAATCAATCAAAGAGCGGCAGATAAACACGTGCAAAAACAACGCAATAAATAATAGTAAAAACCAATCTTGTTAAGACATGGCATTTTCTATCCTCACCGCTGAAGAAGCAGCCGAACTGGTCCATGATGGCGACACCGTTTGTGTATCAGGCTTTACCGCCGCAGGTTCCCCAAAAGCAGTGCCTGAAGCAATCGCTCACAAAGCAGAAAAAGAACACTCCGAAGGACGCAAGTTCAAAATCAATGTTTACTCCGGAGCATCAACCAACAATCACGCCGACGGCGCGCTTGCCCGCGCCAACGCTCTCAACCACCGCTCTCCCTACCAGAACACCCCTGATCTCCGCACAACTATCAATTCTCGCGACACCAACTATTTCGACTTGCACTTGTCGGAACTTGCGCAAAAATTCCGTTACGGAGCTCTTGGCGGCATCGACTTGTTCATAATTGAAGCCGCCGATATCCGTAACAATGGCGACATCGTGCTCGGAAACGGAGTGGGTAATGTACCCACCTTTGCCAAAATGGCGAAAAAGGTAGTTATTGAGCTGAACAAGCACGTCACCCCCAACATAGAAGGGCTGCATGACCTATATCTTCCACTTGATCCTCCTCATCGCCGCGAAATACCCATCTACAAGCCAAGCGACCGCATAGGCGATACAGTCCTCCATGTTGACCCATCTAAAATCATCGGCATCGTCAACACCGACTACACCGACGGCGTTAAAGGATTCACTCCGCTCGACGACACGACCAAACAGATTGGAGCCAACGTGTGTGATTTCCTTGTCAACGAAATCCGTAAAGGGAGTATTCCATCATCATTCTTGCCGATTCAAAGCGGTGTAGGAAATGTAGCAAACGCCGTTCTATTCGGGCTTGCCGACTCGAAGGAGATTCCTCCGTTTGAAATGTACACCGAAGTTATTCAGGACGCCGTTATCAGCCTTATGGAGAAAGGACGATGCCACTTCGCGTCAACCTGCTCCATGACACTTTCTGATGACATGATGAATCATGTGTATGACAACATCGATTTCTTCCGTGACAAGATACTTATACGTCCGGCCGAAATATCCAATAGCCCTGAGATAATCCGCCGTCTCGGCGTCATCTCCATGAATACGGCGCTTGAGGCTGACATCTTCGGCAATGTCAACTCCACCCACGTCACAGGAACGCGCATGATGAACGGAATCGGCGGCTCAGGCGATTTCACCCGCAACGCCTACATTTCTATTTTCACCTGTCCGTCAGTGACAAAGGGAGGTCTAATCTCCAATATTGTACCGATGGTATCGCACCTCGACCACAGCGAACACTCCGTCGACATCCTCATCACCGAACAGGGTGTCGCCGATTTGCGCGGCAAGTCACCGATACAGCGCGCCGAAACCATCATCAACAATTGCGCCAATCCGGCCTACCGGGAGTTGCTCAACGACTATCTGAAGCTAAGCACCGGAGCAGCGCATACCCCACACACGCTCAAAGCCGCTCTCGGATTCCACACCACTTTCCTTGAGACAGGCGACATGAGCAAGACTGACTGGTCCCGCTTCAAATAAGCATAAAATATCACCATAGGTCTGTGTCAAAATTGTAAAAAGGCACAAGAGTACATAGGACACAAGAAACAGAAGACAATTAGTCGATTACAAATCGTCAAATCAAAATCAGCTTCTGTTTCTTGCTTTCTTTTGTGTCAAGATATATTTGACACACCTTCATTTTCATTTATCCGCCTGCTCCTTTTTCCAAATATGCATATAATTGAGGGATAATACCCATTTTTTGCATAAAAAATCTTGGCATAGCGGTTTTTATGTTGTAATTTTGCGGTTGATTTGGTAAAATATGCCATTTAATGAAAATGGAGAAGCAACGACACAACATAATTTCCACATTCTCAGCACAAATAACGGCGACAATAAGCGTCGCTCTCGTATTGCTCGTGTTAGGAATAATCTCCCTTTTGGGGATTGCGGCTCACACTACCACTACCGGCATTAAGGAGAATATGGGTTTCAATATCATCTTGACTGACTCTATTTCCGAAAGCCGCATAAATTCGCTCAAACAGCAACTTGGAAACGCGCCCTACGTGGCATCGTTGTCATACTTCTCTTCAGAAGACGCAATGGACAAATGGAAAGAGGATACGGGAGAAGACCTTATGCAAGTTCTCGGCGTAAATCCTTTCAGCGGCGAATTTGAAGTGAAGGTTAAAGCTGACTACGCTAATTCCGATTCAATAAGCGCCGCAATCGCCTCCCTACAAGGAGCAAAAGGTATTAGCGAAATAAATGTTCACACCGACATGGTTGACGCAATCAATAAAAATATGCGTTCCATAGCATTGATATTAAGCCTTGTAGCTGCGGCACTGATGTTCATCTCGTTCGCACTGATAAATAATACGGTTAGACTGACGGTCTACTCTCGACGTTTCATCATCCACACAATGAAGCTCGTGGGCGCCTGCGCGGGCTTCATCCGGCGTCCGTTTATCAATTCCAACATTCTCAGCGGATTGATTGCAGGCATTGTCGCATCGATAATCTTAGGCTCTTCACTCGCTTATCTCCATAGCGCTGACGAATTGATCGCCGCAGCAGTTCCGTGGAAATCCGCAGCGCTCGTATTAGCGGCGCTTCCGATAATCGGAATCGCCATCTGCGCTATCGCCGCCCTATTTGCCACCAACAAGTATCTTCGTCTTTCCTACGATGATATGTTTAAATAATTACTGAATCATGGCCAAAACTGTTAACGCCAACTTATCTGCCCCAATCAAGAAAGATAACGGACTGATTAAAGAGGATATAAAAAATTTTTCCCTTACACGCATCAATTTTCTTTTGATTGCTATTTCAATCGCAATCATTGTTGTTGGATTCCTGCTTATGCTTGGCGGAAACACCACCACTGAAACATTTAATACGGATATATTCTCAACGCGCCGCATAGTAGTAGGCCCCACAATAGCATTTTTAGGCTTCATTTTCATGGGCGCAGCTATTGTTTACCGTCCACGCAACCCCAAAACTAACTTATAATAGAATAAATCAGCTATGGATTGGCTTGACGCGCTTATCCTTGGCATCGTCCAGGGACTTTCAGAGTACCTTCCTATCAGTTCGAGCGGACATCTCGAAATATTCCGTGAGATTCTCGGTATCGACTTGAAAGGTGACGACATACTCGAGTTTGACATAATGCTTCACGCAGCGACAGTTCTATCCACCATCGTAGTACTGTGGAAAGAATTCTATCCGCTTTGTAAAAGCTTCTTCACCGTAAAACTAGACACCAACTTCTACTATGTGTGTAAAATCTTGTTGTCATGCATACCGGTGGCAATTGTAGGCTTCTGCTTCAAGGATTTCGTTGAAAGCTTTTTCGGCGGCGACCTTGTGACAGTCGGAATATGCCTGTGCATCACCGCCCTATTGCTAAGTTTCGCTTATTTCACACGCACTCGCCCATTGCTTCGGCACGACTCCTATCAGCCCCATGACATCACCTGGGTCGACGCATTCATCATAGGTTGCGCCCAGGCAGTCGCTGTCCTCCCCGGCCTAAGCCGTTCGGGCACCACTATCGCCACCGGTATTTTGCTCGGCGACAAGCGTGATAAAGTAGCGTCATTCTCATTTTTCATGGTAATTATACCCATTTTGGGCGAATCGCTTCTGGGCTTGAAAGATATAATAACCGAGCCTGCGGCGACAAGTAACATCGGCGTTATGCCGCTGCTTATAGGCTTTATCGCATCGTTCTTAGTGGGCTGCATGGCTTGCAAGTGGATGATTGAGCTTGTAAAGAAAGGCAAGTTGGTATGGTTTGCCATATACTGCCTAATCATGGGTATCATTTGCATCTGCTGGTAAAGCCTCATGAATTTCATTGACGGAGAAATACTTTACATCGACAAGCCCTACGGATGGACTTCGTTTGACGCAGTGAAGAGAGTGCGAGGAGCGTTGCTTCGGCGTATGAAGCTTAAAAAGCTTAAAGTGGGCCATGCCGGCACGCTTGATCCACTCGCAACCGGCGTAATGATGGTGTGTTCCGGGCGCGCCACAAAGCTCATAGAGCAGCTCCAAGCACATACAAAAGAATATGTCGCCGAGATAGCGTTAGGCGCCACTACACCGTCCTTTGACCTTGAGACGGAGGTCGACGCAACTTACCCAACCGGCCATATAACCTGTGAACTTGTGGAGAAAACATTGCTCCGGTTCATAGGCACGATCGAGCAGGTGCCGCCGGCATTCTCCGCTTGCAAAGTCAACGGAGAGCGCGCTTACAAGATGGCTCGTCGAGGCGACGAAGTGGAGATTAAGCCCAAATTACTCGTAATCGACGAAATAGAGTTGCTCAAATATTCCCCTGAATCTATAACAATACGTGTTGTGTGCAGTAAAGGCACATATATCCGCGCATTGGCGCGCGACATTGGAGAAGCGCTCAATTCAGGAGGCCACCTAACTGCATTACGGCGCACGCGCATCGGCGACATAAGCGTAGAGCAATGTCTCAGCGTCGATGACACCGTGACCCTCATACGGGAAACGGATATTGAAATGCCAGAAGAGAATAAAACAACAAATCCTAAATAAAGTTATGAAATTATCACAATTCAAGTTCAAACTTCCTGAGGAATTAATCGCATCTACCCCTTGCGAAGTGCGTGATGAATCCCGCTTGATGGTGCTACATAAAAACACCGGCGAGATTGAACATCGCATTTTCAAGGAGATCATAGGATACTTTGACGAAAGCGATGTCATGGTATTCAACAACACTAAAGTGTTTCCGGCACTACTCTACGGCAACAAGGAGAAGACCGGAGCCCAAATTGAGGTATTCCTGCTCCGAGAACTAAATGAAGAAAACAAGCTTTGGGATGTGCTCGTTGAACCGGCGCGCAAAATCCGCATAGGCAACAAGCTTTATTTCGGTGACGACGAATCGATGGTAGCCGAAGTGATCGATAACACTACTTCCCGCGGCAGAACGCTACGCTTCCTTTACGACGGGAGCCACGAAGAGTTCAAAGAGGCTCTTTACAAGCTCGGCCAAACACCCCTTCCTCCATACATAAAACGTGAACCGACCGAAGAAGACGCAACACGCTATCAGTGCATCTTCGCAGAAAAAGAGGGCGCGGTCGTAGCCCCGTCGGCCGGTTTCCATTTCAGCCGCGAACTGATGAAACGCCTTGAAATAAAAGGGGTGGAGACAGCCTTCCTCACACTTCACTCGGGCCTCGGCAACTACCGTGAGATTGATGTCGAAGATCTCACCAAGCATAGAATGGATTCAGAGGACATGGAAGTAAGCCAGCAGCTCGTCGACATCGTTAATTCAGCAAAAGACTCAGGGCATCAGATTTGCGCTGTAGGCGCTTCAGTGCTCCGCGGCATTGAGAGCGCCGTGAGCATGGGTGGACACATGAAGACATATTCAGGATGGACTAACAAATTCATTTTCCCGCCCTACGATTTCACCGTCGCCAACTCAATGATTACAGGTTTCCACCTCCCGTATTCCACCATGCTCATGATGGAGTGCGCCTTCGGAGGTTACGACAATGTGATGCACGCCTACGAAGTAGCCGTAAAAGAAAAATACCGCTTTGGCGCATACGGCGACGCAATACTCATCATCTAACGGCAACCGTCTCCTCTTAACGGAGAGTGAGGCCGTCGATATCGGTAAGACGCGCTGACAACGCTAATGCGTTGTCAGCGCGTGTTGTTACCGTCATTTCGCAAGCGTTGTCAAAAATTTGAGACACGATGCTTACCTGCGGGTCTTTTACCGCCCTCATCACATCGTTCATCGAAATATAAGGGAATGTGAAGGAGATTTCGGCCATCTCATGAGCCTCCACAATTTCAGCCGCAGAGAGCGCTTCGCGCGCAGCCTCACGATAAGCCACAATAAGGCCTCCTGTGCCGAGCTTTATGCCGCCGAAATATCGAACCACGACAATCACCACATTGGTAAGATTGAATGAATTTATTTGCCCGAGAATCGGCTTTCCGGCAGTGCCTGAAGGCTCGCCATTATCGCTCGAAAGGAAATATTGCCGCTTCGCCCCTATCATGTAAGCCCAACACACATGACGCGCGTCATGGTACTTTTTTTGATACGAAGCAATAATCGCTTTCGCCTCCGCCGCTGAAGCGGCAGGATGCACGAAAGCGAGAAATTTGCTCATTTTTTCTTTATAAATCCCCTCCGACGGGGATGAAACAGTCAAAAAAGTATCTCCCATAAAACGGGGTATTTTCAATATGCGTGTCCGTCCTCAGCAATGCTTTCGGGAGTGATCCGCTTCTTATCCATCTTATACCATACGTAGACGATGTAAGCAAGGACAAACGGGATTAACAGCGACACCACACTCATCACTTTAAGCGTGAAATAGGTCGAAGAGCTATTACTTATAGTCAACGAACTCTGTGGATCAATAATCGAGGGGTAATAAGCCGTGTTGTTGTAGCCGGCCACCCAAAAGAGAGTGAGCACGACCAAGATAACGCCGACGCCAGCCCACCAGATGCCTTTTGTATAGTGAGCGGCCAATGCCGACTTCAAAACAGCATAAAGCGCCATCACCACACCAATAAGGAAGAGGACAAGGCACCACCACATCTCTAAATAATTGTTGAGATATTTGTAGCCGACAGCTTCAATCTTGCCGGCAGACGTCAACTCGTAACCTTTAGCGGTAAGAAGCAGACCCATAAAAACGAGGAAAAATACAACAAAAGCCACGCCGTTGGCAAGCACTTTACGCCGATTCTTTTTAAAGAATGACTCATCTCCGCCAATATTGTTCATAAAATAGAGCGTTCCGGTTGTACGTGCGAGAAAGACGACAGCAATACCAAGAGCCCAATTCTTTATGCAGAAGATAGCCTCAAATCCGTGGCTCGGCGCCCATTGAGAAATGACAGGAGAACCTGGATCAAGAATATTTCCAATCTTAACGGTAAATTCACCTCCGAAAAAGAACATCGACACGGCCACACCAAGCAAAAAACATCCCACAACACCGTTTACGAACAGCAACCAATCATAGAATCGCGTTCCATAGAGATTGCCTTTCTTCCGGCGGTACTGAAAGCTCACCGCTTGCCCGACAAAAGTAAACAGGATTAGCATCCACAGCCAATAAGCGCCACCGAAGCTGGTACTGTAGAATAATGGGAATGATGCGAAAAAGGCACCCCCAAACACCACCAACGTGGTGAATGTAAGCTCCCATTTCCGACCTATGGAATTAACCATCAATTCACGATCCACCTGGCTGCTTGTGGTAAGTATCATCGATTGTCCACCCTGCACGAACAGAAGGAAAACGAGCAGCGCTCCCAACACGGAAATGAGCAACCACCAATATGTTTGAAAAAATTCAAGTGTCATAATACTTATTCATTAGAGATTTCTACAATACTTTTCTTGGAGTACTTCTTGATTTGCGTCAGCATTATGCACACTTCAGCCGCCAAGAAAATAGTGAACACGCCGGCAAACATGAAGAATGTGACGATAACCGACGATTCCTGAATATCGCTTATAGCCGCAATAGTCGGCATTATATCCTGGATGGCCCAGGGCTGACGGCCCACTTCGGCAGTAATCCATCCGCTCTGCGAGCATATCCACACAACAGGAATCGACAACATTCCAATCCACGCCACAACCTTATTTTCAAGCCAGTCATTCCTACAATACACGCCCACAAGAGCGACAATGAAGAATAGCAAGAGATAGCCTCCGGCAATCACCATTATGCGGAATGAATAGAATGTCAACGCTACCGGCGGCACAGCCTGATCCGGAGAGCTGAAATAACCGTAGCCAAAATACTTGTAGCCATCTTTCAAAGCTGCCGCCGCGCTGTCCATCGCGGCTTTATTACCGGCAGCCATAGCCTTATCATATTCACGGAGCGCCTGATGCGCTCCGCGCCCGATAGCTATGCGTTCGGCATAGCTTACCGCCGGCACCGTATCGCCATTCTCATTCAGCATCACGCCATCAATAAGATCATTGATACCTGGCACGAATGCGTTGAAATTATGCGTGGCAAGGAACGACAGCCCTTTCGGAATACTTATATGGAAAAGATACGGATTAACGTCATTGTCGATTGTTTTCTTCGGATTCAAAATACCGATTCCCACCAGATCCTGCCCGTTAGAGCCTTTATAAAGACCCTCCATCGCGGCAAGCTTCATCGGTTGATGCTTTGCGACATTCACCGCCGAAATATCGCCTGTGGCAAGCGTGCCCAAAATACCTATAAGCCCGACTACTCCCCCTACTTTAATCGAGGTTTTAGCCATATCCATATTGCGGCGCTTCAGCAAGAACCAGCAGCTAACTCCGATAACAAACACGCCGGCCACAACCCATGTGCTGAACACTGTGTGTGTGAACTTTGCGATAGCCGTATCGGAAAATACGAGCGCGCCGAAATTATCCATCACATTACGCATTTGAGCCGGGTCAAACTCCATTCCTGCCGGCTGCTGCATCCAGGCGTTAGCGATCAAAATCCACATAGCTGACAGCGCTGTTCCGATAGCAGTGAGCCAAGTAGCGGTCAAATGAAACGCAGGGCTCACACGCTTCCATCCGAAAAACATCACGGCGATGAATGTCGACTCCATGAAAAACGCCACAATACCCTCAATAGCAAGCGGAGCGCCGAAAATGTCACCGACAAACCAACTGTAATTGGACCAGTTGGTACCGAATTCAAATTCAAGAATGATACCGGTAGCCACACCGATAGCGAAATTTATTCCGAACAGCAACATCCAGAATTTAGTCATCGCAAGCCATTTCGCGTCCTTTGTCTTGAAATAAACGCTTTCCATGATAGCCACAATCAGAGCCAATCCTATTGTGAGCGGCACGAAAAGCCAATGATACATGGCCGTCAATGCGAATTGCCATCGTGACCAGTCTACAACAGTAATCAAGTCGTCCATAGATATTAATTATGTTTTATTGTTATTTTATTTCGGTTATTGAGAATCCCTATTGTCATTCATCAACACCGACCTTACAGCGCCGGCTCTCTGGCTGTCATTGTCATAATCACGGTTTAGAATATCAGGAAAGAAAAACAATTTGAAAATGAAAAACAGGATGAACAGCTTTACTATTATCATGAGCCACAACCAACGCCCCACCGTCATTTCACGGAAGCCGTCGCGGTAAAAGCGATAGATTCTTACTATAAGGCAGTCACTCTTCATCTGAAAATATCATAATGTAGAAGCAAAAATAATATTTAAGCTTAACATTTGCAAATAAAACAAAATACATAACCATACTTGAGCGCAGTTGACGGAGCAGTTATATAACCGCCGGATGCGCAGATTTGAAGAGTTACGCCCTGATAGAACACGTCACCTTTACCGCAAAGGTAGTCAGTGCGTCCGCGCAATACACCGCCCTCGAAATAGAAACGGCTGTTGTTATTATTGGAAACGTAAGTATCCTGATATGCCCAGAGACAAGCATCTTTAACGATAGTCTTGTTGGACAACCCCTATTTTAACCGATTTAGACTGATTTTTAGACCAGTGACCCACAGGGATTGGATTTTACAAGCACCGCCGACGAAAATGAGATATACGAATACGTAGGGAAAAAAAAGAGATGATTCCAACCTGCTTAAGTCAAGCAAATTAAAATCATCTCCTTTTTCTATTGAGTTTTTTGTGTCAACGCAATTTTGACACAATCTCTTTTATCGCGCTAATGGCGGAATTATTTCGTTTTCAGCGTGAATACCTGTATGCCGTCTTCACCAAATGCCACATAAATCTTGTTGTTATTCAAGGCTATATAGTTGGCCGATTTTCCACTGGCTGCATGGTAATGAGTCACTTCCTTCATGGTAGTCTTGTCGAGGACGAATACGAAGCTGCCCATAGCCAAGTAGATGTAATTGTTGTCGATCGCCACACCGTTGGCCGGCAAATTGCCGTTTGTTCCGGCATGGAACTCTGTACCGTCGTTGAGACGCACAAGACCGCCCTTGCTGAGGCAAGCGTAGATATTTTCACCATCGATAGCCACCACATTCTTACCATCGACCGGAGAAATCACGCCGGCAGCGTAAGAGGCTTTAGTTTCGGAGAAAGTATAATCGGAAGCGTCATAAACATTGACCGTGGCCGATGAAGAGGTCTCATCGTAAGTGTCGTGCGACAATACAGCCATTTTACCATTGCCAAGAGCGATGTGCTTCGACGAACCGGTGGTAGCGGTGAACGCGCCCTTAACTTTCGCAAAGTCACGTTTGATGGGGCCATATCCTCTGTAAGTGGTAACATAGTAGTAATCGCCTTGACGAACCACGCAGTTTCCGTCGCCGGCATTTTTATATCCTTCGATAATATCTTTGCCGTCGTTGTTTACGGAGGTGATAACCTCGTCGGTAGAAAGCTCTTTAACCTTGAAGTCGGAGTGAACACCTTCGCTGGCATCGAATCCAACAGGAAGAGCGCCAATGAACGCGCCCTTTTCCGAGTGGTTTCCTACGGTGATGATGGTGTCGCTGTCAACAATGAGGTGGTTGAAGTCATAATCAGGAGCAATCATATAAGAATTGAGGCTCAGAGCTTCGCCCTTGTCTTCGATAACTTCGATACAACCTTTCTGACCCGCTCCGCGGAGGTGATAAGAAGCATATGCCTTGTCGCCGGAGAATGTGATGCAAGTGGCAGAAATATTGCCATGATCATGGTCGGGATCAAGAGGATCGATATCAGTGATTTTCTCGATAACAATCTGAGGTTCCGGATCGGGAGTCGGCTCGGGAGTGTTTGCCGGATAAGCGGCATGGCAGCCGGCAGTGGGAACGTAGGCCACACGGTTGTCGTTGCTAACCTGGAATTCAAAATCGTTAAGACTCTTCTTTTCGCTATTATTTATATAAGCGTCAGTGATATCGAATGCGACTTCGGGAGCGAAGATCTGTTTCGGCCAGGAGAGATTGTTGGTTGAGAATCTCTTTGCTGCGAATACAGCGTTTGTACCGTCTACAGTGATTCTTGTGTCGCCATTGGTGATGTTTGCGAAATCAGCTTCGATAAGACCATTGTTGTCAAGAACTACATAACCGGTGTTCATCGTAAGTTCTTCAGCTTTGAAATAAGACGCTTTGATTGTTCCGGTGCTGTTAATGTCAATCTTATCAGCGATAAACGCGCAAGCTATAACGTTACCGTTCAAACGAACTTCGTCAGCGGAGATAGTTCCTTTGCTGAAAAGATTTCCCCCGTCATTAACACCGAAAACTTCACATTCAGTAATATCTACTGCCGAATAGATTGTTACACCATCGGCGATTGTAAGACCGTCAGAAACAAGATTTCCGTAGTTATAGATTTTTAGGCCCGGTTGTAAAGTGCTGCCAACATTAAGAGTTCCTCCGGGGAGAATGTATATAGTGGCGCCCTCGCTAACACTCCAAAAGCCGTTCTTTGTATTCCATGTTCCGGCAACATAATAGGTTGCTGTCAGGTGACAAGACGCATTGAATGTCTCTCCGGCCGGAATAAGGTAATCAGTGCCAGATTCGATTTTCCACCCATCATATTCTCCTATTCCGGTAGTAGTAGCTATTCCAGCGGGGATTGAAGGGCAGTCAGGCATATTAAAAGTTGACGTCGCGTCAGCACGTCCGTAAGTAGGATTGTTGATTGAAGCATAATTTATGATACGTGATGCGTCGCTTTGATTCACTGTGTAGGTTTGGGAGCTGAGTTCCGGTTGCGGGATCTCTTCTTCATTAATGCTAAGCTCATTGTCAGAGCTACAGCCTGTAAGATAAATAAGCTCATGGAAGTTGCGATAACTGCCATGACATTGCGATTGACACGCAATTCTGTAGGCTTAATTTTCATGATGAATAAAATAGTATTGTGTTAATGAATGTTATGTTTGGTCTCGGGATAATAGATTAACTAATTGGGATAGTAAATAGTATTATTGCTGCAAATATAGCAATTTTTTTTTGTTAATTACAATGCAATTATAACATAAATTTAAACGAATTTGTTTAAGATCTATTTAATTTTTTATTAAAATTACACGTGTCTTGATGGCTTATCATCTTTTACTCATAATCGGTCGTCAACATCCTGTCGGTTCATAGCTCCCATTACATCAAATGAAGCGCAGGGATCAGCCATCAATGACTTAATGTCATAGTTGGACAGGGCGGAGTGAGCCACGCAAAAGACTATGGCGTCATATTTTTTATCGGAAATTTCGTCCCAGTCCGAGACCACTTTTATGGTATGGCTTTTCAACACTTTATCAGGTTCTACATTAGGGTCGAAGACATCGATATTGGCGGTGAAATCGGAAAGCTCTTTGTAGATGTCGTAAACCTTGGTGTTTCGAGTGTCGTTGCAGTCGGCTTTAAACGTGAAGCCCACGAGCAACACTCGGGAATCTTTCACCGGTATTTCCTTGGCGTTCATAGCTCTCCTAAGGCGTGAAACAATGTGCGACGCCATCCCTTCGTTTCGTTGACGCGCCGACACCATGACCATGGGATCTATTCCGCATTCACGAGCTTTATTAATAAGGTAATAAGGATCAACACTGATGCAGTGGCCTCCCACGAGCCCCGGAGTGTACCTGCCGAAGTTCCATTTAGTCGCTGCCGCGTCGATTACTTCGCGAGTGTCGATGCCGATAGCGTCGAAAAGGATTGCACCTCGTTCATGAGCGCGATGTTCACGTCTCGCTGAGTGTTTTCGAGAATCTTGGCAGCTTCAGCGATTTTAATTGATGACACGGGGTATGTGCCGGCTCCAAGAACCGAGCGATAGAGCCGGTCGACAAATTCCGCAGTTTCCGGAGTGGAGCCGGAAGTTATTTTGCATATTTTATCAACCGTATAAGTAGAGTGTCCCGGATCAATGCGTTCGGGAGAGTACCCGACATAGAAATCATGATTGAATGTGAGCTGCGAAAATTTTTCAAGCGCCGGAACGCATACATCCTCTGTGGCACCGGGATTGACCGTTGATTCGTAAATTACCACGTCGCCGCGATTCATTACCGACCCTACAAGGCGCGATGCTTCAAGCAACGGCGTGAAATCGGGCAGGAAATCGTCGCCAACAGGCGTGGGGACGGAAACAACAAATACGTTGCACTGAGCAAGATCCGAAATAGAAGAAGTGAACTTAAGTCCGTTGCTGATAGCTTTTTTTAGCGTATCCTTGTCGCATTGCTCTTTACAGTCGGTCCCGTCGGCAAGAGCGGCAACTCTCGTTTCGTCGATGTCAAAACCGGTCACTTGAAATCGTTTTGCGAACAGACATGCAAGCGGTAGTCCCACATATCCCAACCCTATCACTCCGATGACAGGATGTTCGGGCAAGGAAGCGACTCCGGGAGCGGCTTTTTGTTCTTCAATGGGGTCAAGTTGTTGCGGTAGCATTTAAAGTGGATATTAATTTATGGTAATAACAAAAGTTATATTCCTTCGATGCGGGCGACATTGGATGTCTTTTTGGGATTCCAACTGTCTTTGTAAGATGAGAAGAAGAAAAATTCCATCGTGTGGGCGATGAGGCGCGTTATTCGCAGGAAGTATCCGTGATAGAACGTCAGTACGAAAACGTAGGGGAAAAGTTTGAACTCTTCTCGGGGGCGTTCGGTCACGATAAGTATCACGCCAAATGCGATAGTGGCGAATGCGATGCGTATGAGATAGCCGATGATGATAATCTCCCAGAACCGGTCGGTATTCATGAACACGAGCATGATTATGTAGAAGCACCACAAATAATTCAGCCAGCAATCATAGATGATATTCTCCATGTTGGACACCATGTTGAGGAAATTGAAGTTGCGGTTGCTCCATAATATGTCGCGGTGCTTGCGGATACGGAAACGCACCAACGATTTAGACCAACGCAAGCGTTGCTTGAACAGCCTTTGCCATGAGGTGGGAACATTGGTCATGCACACGGCGTTGTTGGCGAACCACACTTTGTAGCCTGCCTTGCGTATTTTCTGGGTGATGTCGCCGTCAAGGCCCGGGCCTATGTCCCAAAAGCCGATCTGCTTTAGCGTTTCAACCTCAAAGGCGCCAAAGGCTCCCGAAATAATGTGGTATATGCCAAGCATATTTGTGCCCATACGCCCCACCATAATAGTTTTCAAATATTCGAGAGCTTGAACCGAAGAACACAGGGTGTCATGGGCGTTGCGCACCTTGACACACCCTCCCACTCCCTTGATGTTGCGGTCGAAATAGAATGGCAAAAGTATTTTTTCAATAGCGTCACGGTCAAGCGAACTGTCGGCGTCGAGATGGATTATGTATTTGCCCGACGCATGGGACGCCGCATAATTGGCCGCGCTCGCTTTGCCGCCCCGATTTCTCATCCTGAAAAATTTGGTGATAAAGCCGGCCCGCTGCAAGTCCTTGCATATCAACGGGGTCATATCATCGCTGCCATCATCGACGATTATTATTTCAAAATTCTGATAGGTCTGCTCGCGAAGTGATTTGACAAGTTTATATATGTGGCGCCCTTCATTCTTGCCGGGAGCGAGAATGGACACGAGCGGTTTTTCGATAAACAGCATCCGTGACGCAAAGGCTTCACGTGAACGACGTTTTCGCCAGGTGGCGAGGTGGCGTATCGCCACGCAGATGTCAAGGGCGTAATATCGCGGGAATTCGATGATAAACAGGAACCAGAATGTCGAAAAAGCGACTTTCCACGACAAATTCGTCGAGAAGCAGACCATGATTCCGTCCAGCAACGCGAAAATGTCGTTGAAAACGCTTTTAAAAAAGCTTATAATGAATATTGTTATTAAAAGAGACATTCTATAATGTGTTGTTTGTTGGGTTTGTATAGTGGAGCGTCGTCAAGTCGGGAAACCTCGGTGATACTCTTCAAGTCTTGCGATAAACTGCGCGGAATCCATATTAGGATGATAGACATAAGTTTCAATCAGGTCGAATACAAATCCGGTGTTGTGCTGCTTGTAATCGTTCAGTTCGGCTGTAAGCTCGTACTCCATTTGGCCCTGCGCCCTGGCGATCTCCCCTTCTCGTATTCGGTTCATGAAGTAGTAATTGTTACCCCATAGCGAGCTTTTGTAGTTGAAAAAGCGCCGCATTGCTTGAACCACGGGGGGCCTCGCGTCAAGGCCGGCCATCTCGTCGGCGAGCGGATCGAACACGTAGAAACGCACAACGACGAGTATTTCACCCGAATTTACCGCCGATGTGGAGAATTGTCTTATGTAGTCCATGAAGTTACGTGCGGAAGTATATCCGTAGAATCCGGCTTGGCTGATAGTGTGGTTAACCTCATTGTTGGCAAACGCATGGATGCCATCAGGAGTAAGCTCATATTCGATCACATCGCGCGGCACAAGATCGTCGGTGGCTAATGCGCGTTGGCATGATGCACAAAGCACTCGCATATCGGGATACATGAACGACTCTTCACACTGGTTGCAAGTGTAGATTGCTGACGGCTTGTCGTAATCCACGCCTATGTGACGCAATCGCTGCTGGCATTTTGGGCAACGCAGCTCGCCGTCCCATTCGTAGGTGGCCTCGGGCGATACGTTGGCGCAGCGGAAATGGTGGATCACCGACTGTTGGCGTATATCGGAACTTGAGCATTTGGGACAACTCTCAAAGAAAAACAGATGGGAGGAGCCGCAGTGCGGACATTCGTGAATCTTATCCATGAATCGTCCGCGGCGAATATAGCCGAGACGAAGCATCTCATTGTGGAAATATTCACGTTCGAGAGCCGCAATTCGCTCCTGTCCCGTGTACCACATCGTGTAGTTGTACAGAGCCATATATCCTGAGCTTAGGCCTTTCACCGGCTCTGAACTGAATGTGAAACGTCCTCGAGATATCGCATAGCGTACAAGGCGGAACATCTCTTCCGCATGGGTTACAACCGGTTCAGTGCCCAACAGGAAGTTAAGGCGCCGCATTGACGCATATATTTCGTCGATCTTCTGCGCCATCGCGCGGTCAGTGGGCGAAGCGGCATAACCGTCGATTATAATTTCTGCGCCACCAAGCCACCCCACAAGTCGCTGGGTCACGAAGCATGGTTTGAATCGGCATTTCTCTGAAAGCAAGGGCGACGCAAGGCGCAACGCAAGCATATTGTAGACGTTAAGACCGTTGATGACGTTGATAAAAATTGCGTCAAAATCTTCAAACACAAGTTCTGGATTGCGGTCAACGTCCACAATATCATTTATCACCAATATTTTTCTTCGATTTATGTTGGTGATAATTTCATATTTGCGCTCATTGAGGCGTGTATCGATAGCGTGGGCGGTTGTCATTGCTTTTCAGGTTTAGTGGTGTCTAAAATCCAAGCGTCACGATACCTTCTGGAGGTTTGTGAAATAGCTTTTCTCTGCATTTCGGCATCTTCAAGCGAACTGTGGCGGCTGAAATAAACATACCAATGCCCGCTACGTTCGAGTATGCCGGTATCTGAGAATCCGTCAGAAATGAGGTTACGCACCGCATTTTCTGCGTTCTCACGGGATCCAAACACCGACTGCACTAAGCAGTAGCGGCCTTCAGCGTCCGATTTGACTGCGGCTTGCGGCTTTTCAGGCTCCGTGACGTCCTGCTCCTTTTCACGGCGCTGCGCCTCTTGGACGCTGTCCTCCCGCGCTTTTTCTGCGGCGATTTCGCTCATATGGCGGTGACGGCGGCGCTTAACGAAGTTTTCAATCGACTCTTCGCTGATACCTTCTCCGGTGTTCACCCACAGATAGTTGCTCGGGGCGTTCTTTCTCCATGTTTCAAGGTTTTTCACTCTGATTGTGACCGGTAGTCCCGACGCGACGCTCCAGAACGGTATATGCTGGCCGTCATCAATTTCGAGGTGAGCTATCAGAGCTGTGCTCTTTTTGGTGAAATAGCTGCGCAGATGTTCGGGTATCTCCTCGGTTCTGGCGCCTATGATTGAGACATGGGCATAGAATGAAACATCCTCATTTACAACTATTTCTGCCACCGAATTGTAAGTAATACGGTTTATTTTATCTACAGGGACGTATGCCACGACGTGTAGATTGTTGGCCATCAAGTCGATATGTTGGGAAGTGAGAATCAGCTCCTTTTCAAAAAACACCATGCGGTCAGGGGCTACGACGTTAACCACCAACGAAGAATCGGTGGCGAGACGATAGCTCCTCGCGTCTTTCAATCTTCCTGAGCGAATATTGTCATATATTTGCTGTTCTGCGTTAGAATACCATCCGCCAAGACCTCTTCCTCCGTTTCCAAGATTCTTTTTCAGGCCTCCGAGCAACCCCAACTCCCCTTGAAGAGCTTTAAGCTGCGCCAACGATTCGTTAAGCTGGCGTTCAAGATCCATCTTGTGGGAATTGTCGCTTAATCCGAACTGGATATTATGGTTTTCAAGCGATATTTGTTTGCGCAGCTCGGAGACGCGCACTCTTATAACAGATATCTGTGACAGTAGATTATTATATTTTATCGTAAGGTCACGGTTTTTAGCCACAAGGTCAGGTTCTGACGTGAAATCGGCGTTGCGCACCATCATATCCATCATATAATAGGAGTACAGTGTGTCGCCGGGAACGACTATATCACCCGTCTCCACATACATACTGTCGAGGAAAATGTCAAACGGCGCCCTCACCTGGTTTGCGTCGACATGAACATATCCATCAAATTCCGTATAGTACACTTGACGGCCGAAATAGAGGACAAGGATGCCGATAATGACGCTAAGCGCGGTTCCGGCAACAATCTGCTGTCGGTTTATGCGGCGTTTCCTTTGCCGGAGAATTTCCTCAATATTCTCTTTTTCTTCGTATGATCTATAGGTGAAATTCTTCATTTGGCAACCTGTTTCTTTATTTCTGTGATTTCATCCAATGGAGTCTCATGGCAAAATATCAATACCGATGTATCGGTAAGGAATTTTTGCAAGTCGGCAATGGCGCAATCACGGCTATACTGAAAGCTGATAAATTTCTCACAACACATGAGGTAGCTGTTATACTCCTTCATTCGGGCAAGGCGGTTATATTCGCCGACACGGTTGTCATAACCGGCGCGGCGTATTTCAAGATAGCGTTTAAGCTCATACATCCGCCGATATTCCCCAATCGCCGCGCGATTATAACGGTCAATATCGTCCAAAATAGCCTTGGCGGCTTCAATAAGACGTGTCGACATATATGATTCTTGAGCGGCAAGTTCATCACGCTGCGCTCGCAGCGACGCTTTTTTGCGGCTGAATTCTTTTGACACGGGGATGGTGAACACCACGCCGGCATCCACATTCGACGAGTTGCCCGATGGACGAGCGTAAAGCGAGTAACGCACAAACGGGGCGGCGTTTACCTCCGTCCAGTAGCTTGTGTTTGACGCTTGCGTCTCAAGAAGCTCCATCTGCAGTTTTAGAGTCGACAAGTCAGCTTGCGTTGAACGAACTTTAGCTAAAAATGCAGTAGTGTCAACGCTGACTGCGAACCCTGACGGGCGCGAAAGATCGGTAGCGGCAGGAAGACCGCCGGGCAGAGTGGCAAGCGAACGCTCGGCTTCTGCTTTCTCATTCAATATCTGGAGCAAATCGTCGCTGCTTATATTCTGGTTGCCGAGCAGATATAGGTAGGCATCGCTGAGCATATCAAGATTGTTGATGCGATGAAGCAATACACCTGCCAAAAGAGTGTCGGAGGCATTGCGGAACACCTCTTTCTGCCTTTCAACAAGCATTCCAAGCTCCTCTTTGTCGAATGAAAGTTTGTCTATTTCACCGCGCAATTCCTGCTCGCGTATGCGTCCTTTGCGCTTGAATACCGCGCTTTGGAACGGATACCAACGTAGTTCGGCTTGAACTTTCGCCTTGTATCTCGACACTCCGTTGTCGTCTTCGTCGATTCCGAGAGAATTGTCGAGGCGATAATACGTTTGCCCCGTGAATTTAAGCCCGGTCTGAGCTGTTATAACGCCAATCTCGGCCTTTGTGCGCGCGTTGATCGCGCTATCAAGCTCTGCTCGGTCGGCAGTCACGGTGGGCTGCAGTTCGCCTTGTCGAAGAGTGTATGCGCCGGTCGATGCGACACCGGCATCGTTTCGGAATATCAATGAGTCGAGAGCGACAAACCGCGAATCAAATTTCCTAAGCATATCAAAACCCTCTTCAGTCTGCCCGAAAGCAACTGAAGAAAACAGCATGGCGAATCCTGTGATAATAAGTTTGGTCATGAACGGTTTGTCAGGCATTTGGTTGCGTGTTATTACTTGACATCCTTGTTTAATGGGATTAAAACTATCGCAAAGATAAAAACAAAAGCACAATTTACAAAGTCTTATATAAAAATTTGCAAATTAGATTTAATATTTACAATATTGTCCTAAATAAAATACCACAGGTACATCTAATATTTTAGTATTCAATATGTTACAAATTGTTTATCTTAAAGAGAGTATTAATGAAAAACATCATTGAATTTCAAATATTTACAGAATATTTAGGACGCTATTGTAATATTTATAGAAAATTATGGGGCAAAAACAAGAAGTATCGCTGAAAAGATGTAATTTTGCATCTTAAAAACATTGAGCATGGACAACTCTACTCAAAATACTGATCAAAATAATATAGACACCAATGTGAAAAAGAGAAAGCGCGCACGCACTATTATTATATGGATGTGGGCGGCTTTCGCATTATTAATCGTTGGAACATTTTTCTTCTTTTTCCTTACCTACAACGGTTTTATCGGGTATATGCCTCCGGTGGAAGAGCTTAAAAATCCACAAGACCGCTTTGCGTCGGTCGTATATTCAGCCGACGGCGAGGAACTCGGAAGATACTTCGCCGAGACAGGCAATCGCGTGCATGCGGAATTTGACGACATATCTCAGCACGTCATCGACGCGCTCGTAGCGACTGAGGATTCCCGATTTGAGGGACATTCCGGGATTGATGTCAGGGCGTTAGGCCGCGTGGCGGTTAAAACGCTGCTCATGAACCAGAAAAACGCAGGCGGCGGTTCCACTCTCACGCAGCAACTCGCCAAGCAACTGTATTCCCCATCCTCCCACGGCCTTATCCAACGAGCGTTGCAAAAGCCCATTGAATGGATGATCGCCATAAAGCTTGAACGCTACTACTCGAAAGAGGAGATCATAAAGATGTATCTTAACCAGTTTGATTTCCTATATAATGCGGTAGGCATCAAATCGGCGGCTCACGTGTATTTCGGTAAAGAGCCGAAGGATTTGACAATAGAGGAAGCGGCGACTCTCGTAGGCATGGTTAAAAACCCCTCCTATTTCAACCCGGTTAGAAAACCTGAACGGGTGAAAGAGAGACGCAATGTGGTGCTTGAGCAAATGTATAAAAACGACATGATCTCAAAAGCCGAACTTGACTCTTTAAAACAGATTCCGCTGACGCTCGATTTTCACAAAGTGGATCATAAGGAAGGCCCCGCTCCATATTTTCGCGAGGAGTTGCGCCGCATCCTAAAGGCCAAAAAGCCTGAAAGAGCCGATTACAGAGGTTGGGAAGCGCAAAAATTTATCGACGATTCTATAGCATGGGCCACCAACCCGTTGTTCGGATGGATTGAAAAGAATCCTAAAGCCGACGGCACAAAATATGACATCTACACTGACGGTCTAAAGATATACACCACTATCGACTCCAGAATGCAACAGTATGCCGAGGACGCTGTAGTGGAACATCTTAGCAAGACTTTACAGCCGAGCTTTTTCCGCGAAAAAAAAGGAGTGAAAGGCGCGCCTTACACCACTAATAGAGAGGAATTGTCGGCGGAGCAGCTTGAAGCTATAATGCAGCGCAGCATGAAACAGAGCGACCGATACATCGCCATGAAGCGCGCAGGACATTCCGAAGCTGAGATTAAAGAGGCATTCAAAACTCCGGTAGAGATGAAAGTATTCTCATATTCCGGTCCGGTCGACACCGTAATGACGCCGATGGACTCAATTATATACCAGAAGCATTTCTTGCGCGCCGGTTTCATGTCGATGGATCCTGTGACAGGTCATGTTAAGGCATACGTTGGAGGGCCTAATTTTACATTTTTCCAGTATGACATGGTTTCGACCGGACGTCGTCAAATAGGATCCACCATCAAACCGTTCCTCTATACTTATGCTATGGAGGAAGGATTCACTCCATGCGATGAATTTCTCAATGACCAACCGACCATATACGATGAAGTAGGACGCCCGTGGCAGCCGCGCAATGCGGGCAATGCACGAGTGGGAGAAATGGTCGATTTGCGTTGGGCGCTCACAAATTCAAACAACTGGATTTCAGCTCGCCTCATGAGCCAATTGTCACCGGCGACGCTCGTGCGCAATATGCACAATTTCGGCGTCACCAATCATCTTGACCCCGTTATAGCATTGTGTCTGGGGCCTTGCGACGTGTCGGTTAAAGAAATGGTTACCGCTTATTCGGCATTCGCCAACAAGGGGATGCGCGTGGATCCTGTTTTTGTAACCGCGATTGCCGACAGCAAGGGTAACATTATATCAGAGTTCGCTCCCAACCATACTGAGGTAATAAGCGCCGAAGCATACTACAAAATACTCTCGATGCTGCTTAATGTGGTTGATGGAGGTACCGGTAACCGGTTGCGTCGAGCGCCTTATAACCTTACCGCGCAGATGGGCGGCAAGACCGGTACTACCAACTCCAACTCCGACGGGTGGTTCATGGGATTCACTCCGCAACTTGTGTCGGGAGTATGGGTTGGAGGCGAAGAGCGCTATATCCACTTCAACGGAATGGCAATGGGACAAGGCGCTTCAATGGCGTTGCCCATCTATGGTAGATACATCAGCAAGGTATATGCCGATCCGACGCTTCCTTACAGTCAAGATGTAAAATTTGACTTCCCCGAGGATTTGGATCTATGCCATAAAGAATATTACGGAGAATACACAGAAGAGCCCGATTCGGCTGAAGAGAGCATACAAGGTGTATTTGATTGATAATAACAAAACTAAAAATATAAACTATAATTCTCATGAGCAGAAAATTGAAAATTAGAGATTTGACCATGCGCGACGGGCAACAGTCATTGTTCGCCACCCGCATGAATCAAGATTGCATTGACAGATTGTTGCCATTGTATAAAAATGCGGGATTTTACATCGTTGAAGTATGGGGCGGCGCCGTTCCCGATTCAGTTATGCGCTATCTTGATGAATCACCGTGGGAGCGTCTTCGCAAAGCGAGCGCCGCGCTCAAGGGCCATTCTTTGCTTTCAGCGCTTTCGCGAGGCCGCAACCTGTTTGGCTACGTGCCTTATCCCGACTCTGTTCTCGAAGGTTTCTACAAGGAAGCTATCGACAACGGTCTTAATGTAATGAGAATTTTTGACGCTCTTAACGACCTTGACAACGTAAAGGAATCAATCAGGATGATCAACGAACTTGGCGGAATCCCCGATGGAGCGGTGTGCTACACAGTCGATCCGAAAGAGGAGACGCCTAAAGGATTCTTCGCCCGTATGTTCGCCAAGAAACCTGAAAAGATATTCACCGATGAATACTTTGTGAGCAAAGCCAAGAAGATGGAAGAATACGGAGCCAAGATTGTCACACTAAAAGATATGGCAGGATTGGTTAACCCCGCGCGCATAGCTACTCTAATGCCCAAATTGAAATCCGCGCTTACAGTTCCGGTTGATTTCCACACCCATTGCACACCCGGTTATGGTCTTGCATCATCCGTTATGGCTATGATACATGGAGTTGACATTCTCGACACCAATATCTGGTGGTTTGGCGGAGGTTCGGCAGCGCCGGCGATTGAATTGATATACGTGTTTGCCAACAAGCTCGGCATTGAGATTGAGGCAGATATGGATGCTGTGGCTAAAATCGCCAAGGAACTCAAAGAGATCCGCAAGGAATTGCATGACTTCGATCTCGGCAAAGCCTTCCCCCGCGACTTTAACCCGGCGACCGACAAACTTCCCGCCGAGATTGATGAATTGTTTGACAAGGCGATCGAGGCCGCACGTCACAACGATGAAGAGGAATTGCTCGTTTACTGCCACGGAATAGAGGACTATTTCGGATTCCCGAAGCCCAATCTGCTTGTTAAGGAGGCTGAAGTGCCCGGTGGTATGTATTCTAATATGGTAGCGCAGTTGAAGGCGCTCCATGCTGATGACCTGTTGGACGATGCGATGAGGTTGATTCCTAAGGTTAGACGTGATGCCGGTCTTGTGCCGTTGGTTACTCCTACCAGCCAGATTGTGGGTAGCCAGGCTGTAAGTCTTGCAATCGACAGAAAAAAAGGCAAACCCGATTACACCAACAAATCCAATCAGTTCATATCTTTGGTGAAAGGTGAATATGGACATACTCCGGTGCCTGTTGACCCGGCATTCCGCAAACAGATTACCGGAAGCGGCGAGGAGATCGCATACGACACCAACAAATATAAGAAGCCCGAAAATCCGGTATTGGAGGAATTTGGCAGCGTCAAGTTGGCTAAAAATGGAGAGGAATATCTCTTGCTCGAGCTGCTTCCCACCGTTGCGGCTCCATTCTTGAAACGCCGCCGTTCAGAAGAGTATGAACGCCTGCTTGAAGCTGAACAGAAGGCTCAGCCTAAGGAGGAAGCGGTTGCCGCTGAACCGGTAATCGTAGAACCTGTAACCGGGCCGGTATTACAAGCGCCGATGAGCGGAAAGGTAATTGAAGTTAAAGTTAAACCGGGCGACAAGGTTAAACCGGGCGATGTCGTGCTTGCCTACGAGGCGATGAAGATGGAAAATGATCTTGAAGCAGATGACGCATTGACTGTTAAGCGCGTGTTTGTCACCCCCGGCGACCAAGTTAAGACCGATCAGGTGCTCGTAGAGTACGAAGAAAAATAAATCCGACAAAAATTTTGCCGGATTCGCAAAAAAAGCGTAAATTTGCAAGCCATTACGGATTTACGCCTTACCAGCGTGATTTTGATCCACTTGAATATAACAACAAAACAATATTAACAATGAAACAAGGTATCCATCCTTCTGACTACCGCGAAGTAGTATTTAAAGATATGTCAAACGATGAGATTTTCATCACTCGTTCGACGGTTGCCGCTAAAGAAACTATTGAAGTTGACGGTGTGACTTATCCGTTGGTTAAGCTTGAAATCACCAGTTCTTCTCACCCGTTCTTCACCGGCAAGCAGAAGCTCGTTGACACAGCAGGACGTGTTGACAAGTTCATGAGCCGCTACGGAAACCGTAAGAAAAAATAATCTGATTAGAGCAGAATATTATCGAAGAGACTGAGCCTGACGCTCAGTCCTTTTTTTTTAATTATTACTATCGCTAAAACACAACAGAACAATAATAATTTTTCTTTTGATCTTTTATATCAACGAATTTTTATACAGGCCAAGAAGGATTTTTGATGGATATTGTTAATTTTTTTTTGGATTTTCAACAGAATTTTGTAATTTTGACAATCCCTACTAAATAAACCATAAGAACACTTGCAAACATATAGTATATGGAATTCCTAAACCGAGGCGCATTGTATAAGTGCCTTATATTGATAATCTATCTATTAACGCCATTCAAGCAATTCGCGCAAGATAATTCAGGCACAAGCGCCCGCAAACAACTGCTTGTGATTAACGCTCTCAACGAGATGGCCCCCTGGAGCCAAAGTTTCATCGCGCCGATTCTCACAGAAGGAGGCCGTTCCGGAAAATACATTACGACTGTCACCCACATGAACAGCACATTCATAACGAATGACACCATATATCGACGCACTGTGGATGGCATCTTGAACTCATTTGGCAACAACACTCCCGACGGAATAGTGCTTTTAGGCGACGCCTCATTCACCCTTGTCGACAACATCGTGGATAAGTGGGGATCTGTGCCGATGCTTCTTATCGGCAATAACGACCGTGTCGGATCTCCCGCTTATTACTTCACAGGAACTCAAGGGATCGAAACTGAAGATAAATTCAACACATTGTCGGATCTTAAAGAAAAATTCCATTACAACATGAGTTTTGTTGAATCGCCAATCATGTTCCGCGAAACAATCGATCTCATGATTTACATGAACCCACACATGGATAAGATTGTGTTTGCCGCCGATGAATTGTGGCTCAACCGCAACCTCAACCGCAGCATACGCTCATACATCCAGTCACACTATCCGAGCATCTCATACGAATGGCTTATCGGGAAAACATCCAACTCACGCCGTCTTATTGACTATCTCATGAGCAACAATCGCAAGATGGGATTTTTGTTCTCCTCATGGTTCTATGCCGAGACCGACGTAAACGGCTGGCCTTCGCTCGTGATGGGTGATTACAAATCAATAAGCCAAGCCCGTCACTCTGTCTACGCGCTTCGGGAGGCCTATCTAACATCAGGAGTTCTCGGCGGATTCTATCCCGACAAAGAAAAGGAGGAAAATGCGGTGATCGACGCCATACAAACCATGGTGAACACCGGTTCATTATCCAATCATCCGTTCTTCTACCCGGAATATCCCGACGATTTTCACAATATCATAAATTATCCGCAGCTCTTAGACGACGGTTACAGCGAGAAAGATTGCCCGGAAGACTCCGTGTTCATTAATCGTTCAGGCCCGTCAATCAAAGATTATTTGTGGATCATAGCGATTGCGGCAATAGTAATCCTCGCGCTCATCACATTTATATTCATAAATACTTATATGCAGAGAGTGCGCAGAAAGCTCTACAAGTCTCGCGAAACTATGTTGCAAAATATGCCTGTGGCATTCGCCGAGGGAAAAGTGGTTCTCAACCACTCTGGAGAGGTTACTGAAATAAACTACCGCGAAACCAATCCTCTGTTTGAACGCATAATCCCGGTTGAGAACAGCCGAACAATTCTCAGCAGTGAGGCCAACAGAAAACTAATAAGCTCAGTGGTTAAAGATGGGAAAAATGTGACATTGCCGATATATTCCCAAGAAACCGATTCATATTACGATCTCATTTTGTCGCCGGGGGCTGAAACAGGCACCATACAAGCGTTTGGGCTAAACAGCACAAAGATAAGACGAGCTGAAGCCGAAATAAGAGAATCACGCAAACAGCTCGCCATGACTCTTAGCGTGGCCCACATAATCCCTTGGCAATGGAACATAAAGGAGCAACGCATATTCTGCGAAGCTAAAAACGGCAATCAGCTTTTGAAAGGCAACGACATCCTCAATCTAAACAAACGCAGCGTTACCGTAATCGACTCCAACGAATATTTCCAACACATACATCCCGACGATCTTCCCAAAGTGCGTCAATGTTACATGGATTTAGTTGAAAAACGGAAGAAATTCGTTAAACATGAGTTCCGTTATGTAACCAACAAAGACGGGGCAACCCACGTCGACTGGGTGGAAATTAACGCCACCGTCGACCAAACCGACAATAACGGCGCTCCGGCTTCACTTATTGGTTCGCTCTTGATAATAACCGCGCGCAAGAAACAGGAACAATCTATAATCGTGGCAAAAGAGCACGCCACGGAGAGCGACCGCATGAAGTCGGCCTTCCTTGCAAACATGAGCCACGAGATTCGCACTCCGCTAAATGCGATTGTAGGATTCTCCAACCTACTCGCTCAAACCGACGATCCCGAGAAGAAAGAGCAGTTCATGGACATAATCAAAAATAACAACCAGCTACTTCTGCAACTAATCAGCGACATTCTCGACCTCGCCAAGGTGGAAGCAAACACTCTGGAATTCATATATCATGCAACCGACCTTAACGACTTGATGAAAAACATCGAGAACACAGTCAAAATGCGCGTAAAGCCGGGTGTAATGCTCAATTACACGCTTGGCGCCACGGAATGTGTGGTAGAAACCGAACGCAACCGTTTGTCTCAGGTGCTAATAAATATGCTTACCAATGCGATCAAATTCACCGACCGAGGAAGCATCACATTCGGTTACGAACTCCGCGGTCCGGAGATTTACTTCTTCGTGCGCGATACCGGCATCGGCATATCTCCCGAAAAGCAAGCCAGCGTGTTCCAACGATTCACCAAGCTCAACGATTTCGCTCAAGGATCCGGTCTCGGACTGTCAATCAGCCGCAGCATCATTGAGAAGCTGGGAGGGCGCATAGGCGTTGAATCTCCCGGATTGGGATTCGGATCAACTTTCTGGTTCACAATTCCGTTTAAAGAAATCAAAGGTGAACAGGTGGCCGAAGCGAAGCCTGAACCGGTAGAGAAAGCCAAGATTGAAAAAAAGAAGCTCACACTTCTTATCGCCGAAGACAACGAAAGCAACTATCTGCTATTCGACACAATCTTGTCACGCGAATACGACTTGATTCATGCCTGGGACGGCGTTGAAGCCGTGGATATGTTCAAGCAACATCAACCCGACATGATTATAATGGACATCAATATGCCGAATATGGACGGTTACGAGGCGACACGAGAGATTAGAAAAATTTCAAAGAATGTGCCTATAATAGCAGTCACCGCTTACGCTTTCGCTTCCGATAAGGAACGAATAATGGAATCCGGATTCAACAGCTATGTGTCAAAACCGGTCAACGCCAATAAACTGAAAAATGAGCTGAAAAACATGGTCGATAATCTGTTCATAATGTTATAACAGCATAGATAACTATCAACGCCACAATAAACAGGAGATTAATTGCGTTTTATAGCATAGTTAATCTCCTAATTTTTATGCACCGTTTTTTTTTCGGCATCATTGCCGCAATCATATTTTTAACAAGCTGCATCGAGGATGGTTTTTCCAATTCTCCGTCAGATCAGCCTGATTATTCAACCGATACACTGCGTCTCGGCGACGTGTTCACTGGCCAGGGAACACCAACACATAGCTTCGTCGTCTATAACCGCCATTCCAAAGGAATGATAATAAGCGGCATCAAATTTCGTGACACTGCGACAAGCGACTATTTCAGAGTGAATGTCGACGGCCTTTCCGGGAAGGAATTCAACAATGTGGAAATAAGAGCCAAAGACTCTATATATGTGCTCATTGAAGCGACAATTCCTGAAAACGGATTTGACGCCCCCTGTGTCATCGACGCTCCTCTCGACTTTACGGTCAACGGCGTCACCTCAACCGTGGTGATTAACATCTCCGGCCGTGACGTAAATCGCATAACCGGAGAGACTCTTACCGCCGACACTCGCTTTACAGCCAATCGCCCCTATCTCATAACCGACAGCCTTGTTGTGGCGGCAGGAACCACTCTCACCGTCGATGCGGGAACCAACATGTATTTCCATGACAAAGCCTTGCTGAAAGTCAGAGGGACGCTATTGGTAAACGGAACAGCCCAAGAACCGGTCAACTTTTCCGGCGACCGCACGGGAAATGTAGTCGGCGGCATCCCGTATGAACTTATGTCAGGGCAATGGGAAGGGGTTAGATTCTACGAAACTTCACGAGCCAACAGACTATATCACACTTATATGCGCAATTCCATGTCTGGCATGATTGTCGACTCAATCCCCACCGATGATACAGAATTGACGTTAATAAATTGCCGCTTGCGCAACACGAAGTCCACAGTTCTTTCCTCACACCATTCATCAGTGTATGCGTTTGGATGTGAGTTTGCCGAAGCGCCGGAAGGCGTTGTATATCTATCAGGAGGAAGTCACAAGTTTATCAACTGCACATTCTCAAATTACTACCTGTTCGCCGCAATCTCAGGCCCGCTGATTTATTTTGACGGCGACGACATAAGCGCCTCCATCGACAATTCGATATTGTATGGACTCGGAAATGTGATGAAACCCGATGACATAGAAGGTATGTCAATAATATTCCGCAGTTCGCTTCTAAAACCGTCAGGGACAAATGATGACAATTTCATCGATTGCATCTGGGATGCCGATCCATTATTCTACACCGTAAGGGAAGAGTATTTCTTCGACTATCGCCTGCAAGACGGATCTCCGGCAATCGGAGCCGCCGACCCGTCGCTCATTCCCGACAAAAACTCTGCAATAGATTATTACGGAGAACCGCGCGGCACATCACCCGATATGGGCGCCTACGTCTACACCCCCTCTGCGCGCGCATTGCAATAAAAATTTCTATATCTCGCCGATTTTATCTACCTTTGCAATGCATGGACAACAATCAATACATCACGTCATCACCTTACCGGCGTGGCGCTGTTTACGGAGTGCCGTTCGGACTGTATCTAACAGCCCTGTTTTTCTCCATATCCTATACTTTTGACTTCCCCTTGCTCGGCCCCGTGTCGTTAATTCTGATACTCGGAGTTCCCTTTATGATATATGGATTTCTGCGACGCTCATTCATTGAGGATCGAGGCGCCTCAATCTACTCCTCACTGTGGATGGAGGGGATTGCGATATTCTTTTTCGGCGGCTTGATCGCTACATTGGTTTCAGTCGTGTATATGCGTTGGATTTACCCCGATTTCATCGAAACTCGGATCGACGCCATGATTGAATTGTATAGCCAAGCCGAATTTTCACGCAGCCATGAAGCGATAGACCTACTAAACCGAGCCAAAGAACAGAACCTAATACCCAAGCCCATCGACATAGCGGTCGATATGCTGTGGTTCATTGTCTTTACCGGGTCATTGCTGTCAATGCTTATGGCGTTATTGGCACGAGCGCGTGGATACAAGTTTAAACAACTCAAATAAAAATATTGACGATGGACATTTCAGTCGTTATACCATTATATAATGAGTCGGAATCCCTGCCCGAGCTTGAAGCGTGGATCAGACGTGTCATGGAGCAAAACGGTTTTTCCTATGAAATTCTGTTTATCAATGACGGCTCTACTGACAATTCATGGGAATTAATAAACGAGCTTGCTTCAAAGAATCCTAATGTGAAAGGCGTCAGCTTCCGCAGAAATTACGGAAAATCCCCCGCGCTAAACACCGGATTCAGCCGAGCCAAAGGCGACGTGGTCATAACAATGGACGCCGACCTTCAAGACAGCCCCGATGAAATACCGGAACTTTACCGAATGATCACTGAAGACAAGTATGACCTTGTATCGGGATGGAAACGCAAACGCTATGATCCGTTGTCGAAAACTATTCCTACAAAGCTATTCAATGCCACAGCGCGTAAAGTGAGCGGGATCAAGAATCTGCATGACTTCAATTGCGGTCTAAAAGCTTATCGCAACATCGTGGTAAAACGCATAGAAGTATATGGCGATATGCACCGTTACATACCATATCTTGCCAAAAATGCCGGATTCAAGAAAATAGGCGAGAAAGTGGTGCAACATCAGGCTCGGAAATACGGAACTACAAAATTTGGCCTTGACCGCTTTGTTAATGGCTACCTCGACCTCGCAACCCTTTGGTTCATGTCGAAATTCGGCATCAAGCCAATGCACTTTTTCGGTCTTCTGGGCAGCTTGATGTTTATTCTCGGTTTTATCGCAGTCGCAGTAGTGGGCTTTACGAAGCTTTACGATATGTATCATGGCAATCATTACATACTCGTTACCGATTCACCCTACTTTTATCTTTCGCTCGTGTTGATGCTTCTCGGCGCGCAACTGTTCCTCACCGGATTCATTGGCGAACTCATAGTCCGGAACTCCAATCGCCGCAACGAGTATGAAATAGACGAAGAAATAACAACCCTGAAATAATCGGATATATGGAATCTTATCCCAGCTTTTACAACCTTTCGGAACACCGCTATTCGTGCCGGAAATTCACAAATGCGCCCGTTACCCGCGACCTTATCATAGCCGCCCTCGACGCGACACGCCTTGCCCCATCGGCTTGCAACCGTCAACCGTGGAAATTCATCGCTATTGACACTCCCGAACTGCGCAAGGAGATTCAGAAAAGTTATAACCGTGAATGGTTCAATGAGGCTCCGGTCTATATAGTGGCCCTCGGATTGCACGACGAAGCATGGCATCGTCCGTTTGACGGCAAAGACCACACCGATATCGACGTAGCCATCGCCGTGGAACATCTGTGCCTTGCGCTCGCTTCATTGATGCTCGGGAGTTGTTGGGTGTGCAATTTTGACCCCGCGGTCATAAAAGAGACTTTGGCGTTGCCTGACAATGTGGAACCAATTGCAATAATCCCCGTAGGATACCCCGACGGAGACGCCATTCCTGAAAAAACGCGCAAGCCGCTTGATGAAATTCTGAAATGGGGAACATATTAAAACACATATTCCTGATCGGTACTTTAGCCGGTATAATCACGGGGTGCAATTCTTCCGGTTGTATTAACAACCAGAATTCCCTCCCGCTTGCCGGATTCTATTCATATAGCTCCCTTGCGTCTATTTCGGTGTCTCAAATCACGGTCGGCGGTGTTGGCGCTCCGGGCGATTCGTTGATTATCAACAATGGCACATCATCGTCAGTATATCTCCCATTCCGAGCCGAACAACCTGAAACATCGTTTTTTATCCACTACAATCAAGAGAGCCTTGATTATGACGCTTTCAACGATACATTGACATTCGCCTATAACTCAATCCCATACTTCGCATCGGAAGAGTGCGGAGCCATGTTCCGGTATGTTATCACAAGTTTCACCTACACAAAGCATCTCATTGATTCCGTGGGACTCGTTGACAGCGTGATAACTAACATTGACAAAGAACGCATCCGCATATATTTCAGAACCGCTCAAGATGATGACGAATCAGACGACGAAAATGATGATGACAGCGCCGATGACACAGAAAACGGTGACATAGACGACGGTGAGGAAGGAAACGAAGGAGACGAAAGCAGTAATGAACTAACGCAACAATCCGACGAATGAAGCTACGTTCCATTGTAATATTGATTATATCCGTCATCACTCTGACAGCGGTTGCGCAAAGACATATAACTCCGGTTAAAACATCGCCCAAAACAAGCGAAACTCCTGTTGAAGCGGCCGACTCTGTCAACCAGCGTCCGGAAAGCGTGGTGGAACTCACAGGCACTGACGGCAAAATAATTTTGGTCGATACTATATCAGGGAAAGAATACACCGATACGATACTCACTGCGGCGCCCAAGTTAGTGTATCCGCGATGGGAATCAATGTCATTAGGTGTAAACCTATGGGATCCTCTTCTTAGATGTTTCGGACAACACTACGGATTGATCGGATTTTGGGGTGAAGTCAGCATTCACAATTGGATTAAGCCATACGTAGAGGTAGGCTTGGGTAATGCCTCATACACGCCCGACAAAGGTAATTACACTTATAAATCCGGATTGGCGCCTTACTTCAAGATAGGTGCTAACTACAACTTCCTGTATAATTCCAATCCGGCATATTCGGTATATCTCGGATTGAGATACGGACTCACCAATTACTCGTATGAAATAACCGATGTCACTGTATATCCCGGATATTGGGAAGAAGATATAACCATGTCAGTACCGTCGCAACGTGTGACTACCGGATATCTTGAAGTTGGCGTTGGGCTAAAAGTGGTGATCGCATCCAACTTCTATTTAGGATGGGAAATAAAAGTCCACAGCACACTGCACACGTCGAAAACCGAATATGGCGATCCTTGGTATATCCCGGGATTCGGCGCTAAAGGCTCATTGTTCACCGGAGCATTGTCGTTCAGCTACACTTTGCCATTCCCGGCCTCAAAGAAAAAACGCAAAGAAATATATGACGCGCCTCTCGGAACTTCGGAAATAGATCCCGAAAACACCATTGTTATTGATGCCGGAAGCGCTGAGGCCATTGAGAATAAATAAGAAATTTACTTACCCTGCTTCTTCAAAAAGAAATGCAATAGGACTATGCAGACTAACGTGCAGCCTATTATCCCAAAATAATATCCGTAGTTTCCGGCAAAAAATTCACCGCGCCCCACATAGCTCATAACAGAGAGATAAATCAACAATAGGATGGGGATATAGGTGGATTTTTTCATGAATATTTTTTTACTCTTCGGTCGTAATAACTTTAAGATATGGGGATTCCTCCATATCAAACTCATTGGATGTCAAAGAACGGTATATTCTTAAACAAGCCCATGCGTCAATAGCGGCATACATTTGTTGGGACGGGCTAAGGGTATCAGCCTCCCAATTTGAAAGACGTTGACCCTTGGATATGCGTTCATTAAAAATTATGGCATATATTTTCTGGAGACTACAATCCGAAATACCATAATTTTTAACGAAATTTTGCAATTCGATGAAATTTTCATGGGCGAACGGATGCGATTTATGCATCATCATGTAATCATCTTTAAGCGACAGGCCCACTTTCGTAACGGCAGCGTCCTCGAAAAGATCTACAATGCCATCTATAAGGCCGAACTTATTGATTCGGAAAAGATAGCACACATCATCAGTGGCGATCTGAATGAGCGCCACCTTATTGGTATATCCCTTTTTAAATGAGGGTTTTGTCTCTGTATCAAATCCGATTACGGCATGACGGCAAATCTCCTTCAGTGCGGCTTCTGCCTCCTCGGCGGTATTGATTACCTCAATATCTCCGGGATATACAACTGTTGGCAATTGCGACAACTCCTCCTTCGAAATTGATAATACTACCATTTTCGGATCCATAACTTACATGAATGTAGACTCCTCAATTAGCATTTCCACCACAACATGACAGCGTTGGTTCAACTAATCGTGTAAAGGTAAAAAAAACTAATTTAATCCGGTTATTTCCTTTGCTCAAAACCGATTTTAATTAACTTATATTTACCATTTTAACATCAGTTAACATATATTGGGATTGTTAGATCATTCCCGCTAAATTACATTACAATAAATTCAGCATCAGGGAAATTGCGGCTAACATAACGCTGGATAAAACTTGACGTATCCTCTGCGATTATTTTATCATTGTCAAAAAAGGTATTGTATATAACCCCTTTCAGCTTTATACCTCGGGACTTTATCGCTTCAAGCGACAAAACCGTGTGATTGATGGAACCAAGCACTCCATTAGTCACAAGAATCAGCGGCAAATCATGCTCGTGCACATAATCAATAGTAAAATAATCATCCGTTATAGGAACCATCAGGCCTCCGGCACCCTCCACAAGCACAACGTCATAGCGGTTCGACAGTTCGTCGGTAGCGGATTCTATAACACTCAAGTCTATCGTTTTGCCATCAATTCTGGCGGCAAGCTGAGCGGAAGCCGGATATGAAAAAATAACCGGGGCGGTAAGATGCTCGGTATCCTCCGGAAGCAACCCTGTCCCCATGATTTTTCGATGCGCTTCTATATCCTCCGAAAATTCAGTATTCCCTGTTTGTATGAATTTTTGCGTTACCACACTCATTCCTTGCGACATCAGCATACGCGCATACATACCTGTCATATAAGTTTTTCCGGCATCAGTGTCAATACCCGAAATAAATATCACTTCACTCATTACTATTTCGTTTTATTATTATATACTGCGGATGATAAGTCAATTTACACAACCCATCCTCTCGTGGATATTTAGCCGCCATTTCTGAATAACTTATAGCCACACGCCTTAAGCAATTAACTCCTGTCCGATTAAGATGGAGCATGACACCTCTCACCGATTTAAACCCCATTATTCGCCGTTCTTCATCAGCGACTGCGACATAAGCTCCTTCGGGAACCATCTTTTTCAGTTCCTCAAGAGTGTAATATCTTAGTGGAAGATGGGTCAATTCTGTTATCTCTTTCATATTTTCAGGCCCGAAAGTTGAGATCGCCATTACTCCGCCACTCTTCAATTTACGCACGGCATTACTTATAAATCGCGGGAGATTGTTGAACCACTGCACTGTTGCCGCCGACAGTATCACATCAAACGACTCATCCTCCACTTCACGAATCAACGATTCCGCATCACCGATCACAATATTCGCATCCCCGCAGTGATTATAAGGGACAAGATCACATAAAGTTATGGATGTATCCGGCAATTTATCGGCATAAATAGATGTAAGCATACCGGTACCCGAACCTATTTCAAGAAGAGACGTCGGACTCTGCGGCAGCAGAGGGCACACTTTGCTCCATAGTTCTTCTGCCATAGAGCGCTGCACAACCGCCTCATCATCGTAAGTTGGCAAACTATTCGTAAAGCTTGCCGACACAAGCTCTTTATCAATTATTTCCTGTTCTATTATTTTCATAAAATCAGGAAGATGACCGCCCTCTACTGTTCTAACTCGGGGCAATGCCGCCCAAGAGCGCTCAAGGTTAGCAAACGGAAATATACGGTCGTCGATAGAAATAACCGCCCTATCCCATTGGGAGGCGTCGGAGGTTTTCTCTCGGCTCAAATCAAAAATTCGTTTCAATTCAATACGCAAGTCGTCAAGATCTCTCTGCGGCAAATGACCGGTAAACGCCCTATAATCCTCCGATGACGCGCACATACGTCGGTAAAATTTGGCGAGATTTCGTGCGTCAAGACCGTTCAGTGTCCCGAAAAATATCGCCTCGGGAATACCGGTCAAATCATCAACAGGTGTAACCGATCCATTTATGGCGACACGCAACATCAATGGCAGAGATTCTAAACTTTCCATAATCGCCGAAGCGACATAAACCCCGAATGACCATGCGAAAAGATATATTTCGGAATATCCATCCAAGAGCGACTTATTGAAGTCGGTATCCACATACCTCCACACCACCATTACATCATAACCGTCAATGTGCAAATCGGAGAACACCCTGCCATCCATGCCCCATCCGGCAAATATGAGTATCAGCCGGTCATTTTTACCGAAATCGCCAATAAACGTCTGCTGCATAGACTAATGTATATCCGTTATTAACTCTTGATTTTAGCCATTTCTACAATCAACCCATCGATATCCTCGACGGTCATCGCCGCGCTTATACTAAAACGCAAGCGCTCAGTTCCGGCAGGGACAGTTGGAGTGCGTATTGGAAGAGCCTTATACCCCGCCGCAAGCAATTCCTTCGACAGATGCACGGCTTTACGCGCGTCCCCTACTATTAATGGCTGTATATGCGACGGCTCAGAAGACGATCCAAGCCCCTTGTTTAGACGGCGAGCCAACTCAGCCACATACCTGCGTTCTCGATCCATGCCGACAAGCGTTTGCAGCATAAATCGTGTCCAGGCCGAGGTCATTGGCGACAGGGCGGTAGAAAAGATAAAACTGCGCGCTCTGTTTATCAAGAATCGTTTTATCTCTTCGGATACGGCCGTAAAAGCGCCTGACGATGCGGCAGCCTTTCCGAATGTGCCGACAATAACATCCACTTCGGGATATTTACGCGCGTACCCCAATCCCATTCCTCCGCACACACCGAATGCATGAGCCTCATCGATATACAGAAGCGCATTGGAATAACGGCGTTTAATGTCAATCAACCGCTCGACATCGGCACGGTCGCCATCCATGCTGAACACTGATTCCGTGACGACCAAAACCCGCTCATAACCTTTCGCCGTTTTTTTTAGAATACGTTCAAGATGATCATAATCATTATGCCTGAATCTCAAAAACGGCGCGCGTGACAGAATCATACCGTCAATAATGCTCGCATGGCTCAATTTGTCGGCGACAATCAGCGTTCCTTCTGAAGCGAGCGACGATATTATGCCGGTGTTAGCGTGATAACCGCTGTTAAAAAGCAATACGCTTCGCTCATAAAGATCGCTCAACAACCGCTCAAGGGCAAGGTGTTCTTTCTGACATGACGCAAGAAGCCTCGACGCCGATGAAGACATAGGCAATCCTCGATTCTCGGCATCATCGAAAAAAGCTTTGCGAAGATCAGTCCGCAACGCCAAGCCCATATAATCATTGGTCGAGAAATCTACACACTTCGCCGCCTCATCAGCAGTGGATGGTATCACTCGATAATTGCCGGTTTCCTCAAGGTTTTTCAATATTTCCGTATAACTCGACATAGTTTTAAGGCAATATTTCAATCATCGCGCGGCAAAGCTTACGCAATTGCGCTTCTGTTATCACGTAGGGCGGCATAACATACACATTCCGGCCAAATGGTCTTATCCACACACCAGCTTGCACACACCGTTTCTGAAACTCGCCCACATCTACCGGTTCTTCCATTTCAATCACTCCTATGCTGCCGAGCACCCTCACGTCCTTAACTCCGGGAAGCCCTTCCGCATGGGAAAGTTCCTCCTTTAGAATTTTTTCAATTGCCGACACGCGTGCTTTCATATCGCTGCTGCGAAGGAGTTTAAGCGATGCGATAGCTACCGAGCAAGCCAAGGGATTAGCCATGAAAGTCGGGCCATGCATAAGCACACCGGCCTCTCCGAGAGAAATCGTGTCGGCGACATCTTTGGTTGTCATGACCGCGCTCATCGTCATATAACCGCCGGTCAAACCTTTGCCTACACACATTATATCAGGCTCCACCCCGGCCCATTCCCAGGCAAAACATTTTCCGGTACGCCAAAATCCGGTAGCTATTTCATCAAAAATCAAATAAACGCCATATTTGTCACAAAGCTTTTTGGCCTCGACAAGATACTGAGGATGATAGAATTTCATCCCGCCGGCGCCCTGCACCACCGGCTCCAATATTAGAGCCGCAATCTCCTCGTGATGTTCTTCAAGAACCGATGCAAGAGGTAACATAGCTTCAGGATTCCACTCCTCATAAAATCCAATTCGCGGCGATTCCACAAAAAATCTTATAGGCAATGAGGGGCCAAACGCGCCATGCATTCCGGTCACAGGGTCACACACGCTCATTGCGTTCCAGGTGTCGCCATGATAACCGCGGCGGATTGTCACAAAATTCGATTTGCGATGACTGCCGCTGCGCGACACCGCAGCCTGCACAGCCATCTTCATCGCCACCTCGACCGCCACCGAGCCTGAATCGGCATAAAATATATTATGCATCGTCGGAGGCGCGATTTCAAGAAGCAATTTTCCAAGCTCTATAGCCGGTTCATGAGTAAATCCGCCAAACATCACGTGCGACATAACGTCTATCTGCGCTTTTGCCGCATCATTTATATATTTATTATTATACCCATGAATCACACACCACCATGACGACATTCCATCAATCAATTCTGTGCCATCTTCAAGGGTGATTATGACCCCTGAGGCTGACTTTACTTTATAGGTGAGGAGAGGATTTATTGTGGATGTATAAGGGTGCCACAAATGCTCCTTATCCCACGAATCATGTAGAGATACCTGATCTGTCATTGCAAGTCTAATAAATCCCGAAAAGGGTGAAATTTTTATAACGGCATACAAAATTAGCGCATATTTCAATTAATGCATAAATTTGACCTGTTTATCTACCGATATTTTTTAACATTTTAACCTAAATGACGATGACAATCTAATTTTAATTTTTTACCTTTGTGAAAAACCAAACCCAAGCTAAACCTAATTAAAACGAACACAAATGAAACCATACGTTGTAGGAATAGACATTGGCGGAACCAACACCGTTTTCGGTATAGTGGACGCGCGAGGAAACGTAATTGGAAGTTCGGCCATAAAAACCGGCAAGCACACTGACGTAAACGAATATATCGCAGAATTGTCAAAAGCGTTGAAAACGCTAATACGCACCCACGACGCGGGTGATAAGATCGCCGGTATAGGCGTTGGCGCCCCTAACGCCAACTATTTCACCGGGGTTATCGAAAATCCGCCAAACCTACCATGGGAAGGCAACATCCCATTCGCGCAATTGCTGCACGACGCGATGGGCATACCGGTAGCAATTACCAACGACGCTAACGCCGCTGCAATCGGGGAAATGACCTATGGCGTAGCGCGAGGTATGAAAGATTTCATAATGATTACACTCGGCACAGGTGTCGGAAGCGGCATTGTTGTGAACGGACAGCTCGTATATGGTCACGACGGTTTCGCCGGAGAACTCGGACACGTTATCGTCAAGCCATCAAACGGCCGTATGTGCGGTTGCGGAAGAACCGGTTGCCTCGAAACATATTGCTCCGCCACCGGTGTGGCGCGCACAGCGCGCGAATTCCTTGAAACTCGCACCGATCCATCGAAACTCAGAGAGCTTCCTATCGAAGAAATAACATCTAAGGATGTTTACGATGCAGCTATGGGCGGTGACAAACTCGCAAAAGAGATTTTCAAATATACAGGCGACATAATGGGTGCCGCATTTGCCAACTTCGTTTGCTTCTCAAGTCCCGAAGCAATCGTATTGTTTGGTGGACTTTCCCGCTCTGGCGACCTGCTGATGAAGCCCATTCACGATTCTATGGAACGGAATATGCTCTCTGTATATAAGGGAAAGACCAAGCTCCTATTATCAGAACTGAAAGAGAGCGACGCCGCAGTCCTCGGAGCAAGCGCCCTCGGATGGGAAGCGCGTCAAGCCCCGGCTCCGGCCTCAACTCAACCCGTAGCATAGCAATACGTCACCACAAGACACAATATCATTGAGAGCCTGCATAATATTATGCAGGCTCTCTTGTTTATCCACATGATACCAATTTGACTAATTCGTCCAATTCGACTAATTGATCCTCATCACATTGTGCATAAAATTCATATTTTTTCGTACATTTGCATTCTAACTTTTAACTAAAAGCCCATGTTTCATAAATTAATTAAACTGTCAGCGGCCTTATTGCTTATGGTGTCATCCATGTCAATGAAGGCCGATGACAACACATCGATGCTATTTGAATGTAATGACGGCTCAATATATTCAATCAATGCCGAAAATCTGTCCATAACAATCAGCGACAACAAGTTGGTTGCGTCAAACTCAAGCAAAAATCTTGAGTTACAAGCAAATAACGTAACCCGCTTTTTCTTTAGCTCGGATTCCGGAATAGAGGGAATCATCGGCGATGGACAGCCGGTCGAGATATATTCTGTCTCCGGAATCGAATTAGGCACATTCCAATCTGTCAACGAGAGCCGGTCGATGTTGACGCCGGGCATATACATAGTTAAAATTAAAGAAAAAACTTATAAACTCCACATAAAATGAGAAAACTCATGATTATCGGCGCGATATGCGTCTGCTCACTATCTGCGGGGGCGCGCTCCCTCAATATTAGCACCGGCAGCGTCAACTATCTGTTCAACGACGCTACGATGGGCGACGCTGTGCTGACTGGAGGGACATCGCTGACCGTTTGCGGTCGAACATTCAATGTCGACGACATTACGTCAATGACTGTCGTAAACGATGACTTATCCGACAACATCGTAGACATAGTTTACAAATCGACCGGAGCGACAGTAACAATAGCCGGCAATATCGCGAAATATGTGGATGCCACAGTTACTGGCGCGCACGTGACCATAGCGCAAGGCTCCGACGTATCCGACTCTACCTGCGGAGAAATATCTTACCAACTTTCGGGCGAAAGCTCCAACGGCTCGCTGTCAATGTCAGGGTCATACAAAGCGTCGATTGACTTGCTCGGACTGACACTTAGCAATCCCAATGGAGCGGCACTCGACATCCAAAACGGAAAAAGAATTGCCGTCAGCGCCAAAAACGGAACTGTTAACACGCTGTCCGACGGAGAGAATGGCAGCCAAAAAGGAGCTATTGTATGCAAAGGTCACCTTGAATTTAAAGGGAAAGGAAGCCTTACTGTCTCCGGAAACGCTTCACACGCTATCTACGCCAAAGAATATGTATCCATTAAGAATTGCGCGCTTACAATCGACAAATCCGTTAAAGACGGCATAAACTGCGCTCAATACTTCGCAATAGAAAGCGGAACACTGGCGATAAGCGGCATAGGCGACGACGGTATTCAGATTGACTATAAAGACGACACCGACCGCGAGACAGAAGACACCGGATCAGCCGAAATCACCGGCGGAACCATTAATATCGCGGTTACTGCCGATGCCTCAAAAGCGATAAAGACAGAAGGCGACATTAATATTTCCGGTGGAACACTGACACTCAGCGTCAGCGGGAACGGGATATGGGACAGTTCCAAACTGAAAACCAAAGCATCAAGCTGCCTTAATGCCGACGCTGATGTAAACATCTCCGGAGGAGAGATGACACTGACAGCTACAGGAGACGGCGGAAAAGGACTAAGCTGCGACGGCACACTTACAATTAGCGGCGGCACGATAACAGCCAAGACCTCTGGCGGCGTGGTAGCCTATGTTAACAATAAATTACAAAACAACTATACCGGCAACATCGACAATTTAGGCAGCGACTATAAGTCCTCCCCAAAGGGATTCAAAGCTGACACAAGCGTAATCATAAACGGCGGCACGATTGACCTAACCACCACAGGCACCAACGGTGAAGGCATTGAAAGCAAAGGCGAACTCGTAATAAACGACGGAAACATCACCGTACACTCCTACGATGACGGTATAAACTCATCGTCACATATGCGCATCAACGGAGGCAACATACTCGTAATCGCCACAAACAACGACGGTCTCGACTCAAATGGCAACCTCTACATAAACGGAGGATATATACGAGCATTTGGCGCGACTTCACCCGAATGTGGAATTGACGCCAACGAAGAAGAGCATTACTCGGTGTACTTCACGGGCGGCACTCTCCTCGCAGTAGGAGGAAGCAACTCTACGCCAAGCAACTCGGCATCGACACAAGCCTATGTGAGTGGCTCATTATCTGTAAGCGGAGGAAGCACAGTCACACTCAAAAGCGGCAGCACTACACTCGCCACATTCGACATCCCGTCCGAATACACCCGTAGCGGCAGTAGCAGCAACCGCCCGGGACAAGGAAGCTCAAGCTCAGCGCTCATCACTTGCGGCGACCTCAAATCAGGCGGCAGCTACACCTTGACATCCGGCAGTTCATCAACCAACGTGACAGCCCGCCTCACCGGCTCTTCCGGTGGTCGTCCATAACACCCACCCCACCCGTCAGCAGATCTCCGTAGGAACACCGCCTTGCGATGTAAATTTGTAGGGACATCGCTTTGTGATGTAAAAAGAGCCAACGAATTTCTGCAGGAACACCGCTTTGCGATGTAAATTTGGATGTCTGAAGATGCAAAAATAAGATTCCCACAATTATGAATTGCACATCATGAATTATGAATTGTGAATTGCCGCAAAGCGGCATAATAATTTAAGCTCCGCCACGAGGCAATAGCCGAGGCGCGGAAACAATGCACACCATCAGAAATGGGCATCGAAGATGTCCCTCATACTTGTTTGTAAATAATTGATGGCCGCAGTGAGAATATGCCGAATTGTGAAAATAGCCATAAACGCCATAGGCATAGCATACCGTTATGGGCCC
>CAZELD010000009.1:0-47411 GCA_964512855.1 uncultured Muribaculum sp. | reverse complement strand
ATGAAAATACTCGTAACCGGAGCTAACGGACAATTAGGCAACGAGATGCGCATAGTCTCCATGAACTCCAAAGACGAATACATCTTCACTGATGTCGCCGAACTCGACATTACTGATGCGGACGCCGTAAGGAATATGGTGAAAGGCAATGACATCAAGGCGATTGTCAATTGCGCGGCATACACTAATGTCGACAAAGCCGAATCAGACGCCGATTTCGCCGAACTTTTAAACGCGACAGCCGTGCGCAATCTTGCTGACGCAATAAAAACTAACGACGGCGTGCTAATCCATGTATCCACTGACTACGTGTTCGGTGGATCAAAGGGCAACACCCCGCGCACAGAAGATGAACCGGTCAACCCAACCGGCGTATACGGCTTGACGAAACTGCACGGCGAGCAGCAAATTGCTGAATCAGGAGCGAAAGCAATCATTCTGCGCACCGCATGGTTATATTCGGAATTTGGCAAAAATTTCGTTAAGACTATGCTAAATCTTACTGCGACAAAACCGGAACTAAAAGTCGTTTTTGACCAATGCGGAACTCCTACCTACGCCCTTGATCTCGCCGAAACAATTTTTGACATACTTGAGAATCGAAAATTTGAAAGCAACGAAGGTATATATCACTACTCAAATGAAGGAGTATGTTCGTGGTTTGACTTCACTAAAATGATTGCTGAATATGCCGGCAACACTGATTGCGACATACAACCATGCCATTCCGATGAGTTTCCCTCGCCGGTTGTGAGACCCTCGTATTCAGTTCTCGACAAAACCAAGATAAAGATGCAATTAGGCATAAAAATTCCCTATTGGACCAATTCGCTGAAGAGATGCATCGCCAATCTGAAAGACGAAGCCAGATAAACCCACCTGAAACAAAAAAAACAAACATGAATCATAAGAATATTTTAATAACCGGAGGCGCCGGATTCATCGGCAGCCACGTAGTGAGACTCTTTGTAAACAAATACCCCGACTATCACATATTCAACCTCGACAAGTTGACATACGCCGGGAACCTTGCCAACCTCAAAGACATTGAGGACAAACCCAATTACACATTCATCAAGGCCGATATCGCTGATCTGGATGAAATGCGCGACATTATTAAAGACAACAAAATTGATGGCATTATACATCTTGCCGCCGAAAGCCACGTAGACCGGTCGATAAAAGATCCGTTCACTTTCGCCCGCACCAACGTGCTGGGCACACTTGCGCTATTGCAAGCCGCAAAGGAATATTGGAACACTCTTCCTGAGAAATATGACGGCAAGCTGTTCTACCACATCTCAACCGATGAAGTGTACGGGGCATTGAAGCTCACTAACCCGGAAGGCGTTGAATCACCGTTCACCACCACCGCTTCATCTTCGGAGCATCATTTAGCATTCGGAACTGAATTCTTTCTTGAAACCACCAAATATAACCCCCACAGCCCATATTCCGCATCGAAGGCATCGTCAGATCATTTCGTAAGAGCATACCACGACACCTACGGAATGCCAACAATTGTCACTAACTGCTCCAATAACTACGGGCCTTATCAATTTCCGGAAAAGCTCATTCCGCTGTTCATCAACAACATCCGTCATGGGAAACCGCTGCCGGTATATGGGAAGGGTGAGAATGTGCGCGACTGGTTGTTTGTTGAAGACCATGCCCGCGCGATAGATCTCATTTTCCACAAAGGAAAAGTAGCGGAAACCTACAATATCGGCGGGTTCAATGAGTGGAAGAACATCGACTTGATAAAGGTAATCATTAAAACTGTCGACAGGCTGCTCGGAAATCCCGAAGGACACAGTGACCATCTGATCACATACGTCACCGATCGCCTCGGACATGATATGCGCTACGCCATCGACTCCCGTAAACTTCAACGCGAACTTGGATGGGAACCGTCATTGCAATTTGAAGAGGGCATAGAGAAAACCGTAAGATGGTATCTTGACAATCAAGAGTGGATGGATCTCATCACTTCCGGAGCATATCAGCAGTATTACGACGATATGTACTCAAATCGATAACCATTCCAGTACACCCTGAGGAGAGACTCTGTCTCAAGTCTAAAGAGGCGCAAAGGGCTACACAAACAAGAAACAGGAGATGATTGACTTATCAAACAGTTGTAAATATCATCTTTTGTTTCTTGCTTTATTTTTATATCAACAGATTCTTGTTAACGTCTAAAGGAACTGCGATAATATAAATCTAAAATCCTGTACGACCCTCATCCGAGATAAAAAAACAATAGCGAGATAAAGCGCCGCATAAATAGCGGCCATCAATATCCAGTAGCCATCGATCCAGCAGATGACTATCGCAGGAATCGCGCCCGCCAACAAGGATGGGAGCAAAGCTCTCAATTGCCGTGACAAAGGAAAACCGACATATCGTCGAGCAAGGACGGCGTTTACGACGTAAATGTTGAGATTACTTATGACAATCGACCACATCAATCCACGCATACCGAAAAACATTCCGACAAGCAGCAAAACGACAAGCATTCCCCATTTATAGGAACTCCAATGGAAAAGCGTTTTGCTATAGCCACAAGCGGCAACGGCATAGAAATTAACATTCTGCAAGCAGACAAATACACCGCCTACACATAGAATTCTGAAATAAGGGACACATGGCATCCATGCCTCATGATAAAGAGCCATAACCAACGGATCGGCGACAATCACCAACAGCATAAGAGCCGGGAAAACAATCGCCGAAATAACCCGGATTCCCATCTCCATCATATCGCACAATTTAGCTCTGTCATCCTGAAGATTGGAAAACAAAGGGAAAAGCACTTGTACAAGAGCCTGAGGCACCGTATATGAAGTAACCTGATCAAGTTTTGACGCATTGGTATACAACCCCAACTCTCCCGCTGAAAAGCGCTTGCCGATTATCACCCCTTGAAGATGCTTGCACGCCTCCTGCAATACACCTGCGGCGAGTAGATAGCCGGCATAACCGAACAGTTCTTTCAAGGATTTAACAGAAAAAATTAACGACGGACGCCATTTTGCGATAACCCAATACAATAACGCCATCAACCCTTGATTGACAACAGTCATCGCCACAAGACTCCAGTAGGAGAATCCGTTGTACGCCATATAAACCCCTATCGCCGCCGAGAGAATATAGCTTGTCAAGTCTACCACCGCAATAGTGCCAAACTCAAAATTCTTTTTCAATCTGACAATCTGAACCTGCCCTAACGCGCTCGCCACCACACTAAGCCCCAATACGCGAAGTACGCTTTCAAGTTCAGGCATACGGAAAAACACCGCCACGACCGGCGAAACCGCAAACATGACTAAATAGCAGAACAAAGAAAATCCGAAATTCCAGAAAAATATAGTGGAATAGTCCTCTTGAGTAGGATTCTTCCGCTGAATTAACGCCGATGCGAAACCACCGTCAATTAATGTGTTGCTTATCGCAATAAAAATCATGAGCACGGCCACCACGCCGTAATCTTCAGGCGCGAGAACCCACGCCAGCACAAGATTGACGACAAACTGGAGCGCCATCGACACAAGACGGTCGACAGTAATCCACAATGTGCCCGAAACAGCCTTGCGCCCAATAGATTTAGCCATTGCAATATACAGGTTTCACGAAACAAAATTAATAAATTTTGCCAGCATTAATCACATAATCATCCCACAAAAATATGTGTATCTCGAAATTATTGAGTAACTTGCACGATATTTTGAAATCACAATGAAAAATTTCACTACTGTAAAGGATATCGGCGATCTCAACGCCGCCGTAAAAGAGGCTTTGGAAGTAAAAGCCAATAAATTTGGAGACAAGCATCTTGGCGAAAACAAGACGTTGCTAATGATTTTCTTCAATTCTTCGCTACGCACTCGCTTAAGCACTCAAAAAGCTGCGATGAATTTGGGAATGAACGTGATTGTTCTTGACGTAAATCAGGGAGCATGGAAGCTTGAAACTGAACGAGGCGTAATTATGGATGGCGACAAGCCCGAGCATCTGCTTGAGGCGATTCCGGTGATGGGATGTTACTGTGACATTATCGGCGTGAGATCATTTGCTCAATTCCAATCCAAGACTGACGACTACGAGGAAAAAATCCTGAATCAGTTTATCCGCTACTCGGGACGCCCGGTGTTCTCCATGGAGGCTGCGACGCGGCATCCGCTGCAATCGTTCGCCGACCTTATAACTATCGAGGAGCATAAGACGGTCGAGCGGCCTAAAGTCGTGATGACATGGGCTCCTCACCCGAAATCTTTACCGCAGGCGGTTCCGAATTCCTTTGCCGAATGGATGAACGCAGCCGGTTATGATTTTGTCATAACACATCCGCATGGATATGAACTCGCCCCCGAATTTGTAGGCGACGCCCGTGTGGAGTATGACCAAGACAAAGCTCTTGAAGGCGCCGATTTTGTTTATGCGAAAAACTGGAGCGCTTACACGGATCCCAATTATGGCAAAGTCATCTCAACCGACCGGTCATGGACAGTAACGGCCGAAAAAATGGCTCTCACGAATAACGCCTACTTCATGCATTGCCTTCCGGTAAGACGCAACATGATAGTAAGCGATGATGTTATCGAAGGGCCGCGCTCGCTTGTCATTCCCGAAGCGGCCAATAGGGAAATATCAGCTCAAGTGGTGCTTAAACGCATTCTCGAATCTTTAAAATAGAATATGGCAACAAAAACTCCGGCAGAAGTTATTGACAGCGCCCTTACCGCAGGATCCAACAAGCTGAAATTAATGAGCGACAGCTTCAACCGATTTATCTTACTGACCATATTGGCCGGCATATACATAGCTTTCGGCGGCATTTTATCGATCATATTAGGATTTGGATTCCCGGAGATAACCGCTGGAAATCCCGGTCTTCAAAAACTGTTGAGTGGAGCCGCCTTTCCAATCGGCCTCATACTCGTCGTTGTCCTCGGCGCAGAGCTTTTCACCGGCAACAACGCGCTGCTGATGCCTCCGCTTATAGCTAAACGATGTTCTATCATCGACGTGTTGGTAAACTGGGCGTTGGTATGGGTCGGGAACTTCATCGGAGCGCTTATTTTCGTATATTTTCTGGTCCACCTAACCGGACTTACAGCTCCTGAGCCTTACCATTCCGCAATCATCAACATTGCCGATGCAAAGGTGTCGATGCCCTGGGGCGTAGTGTTTTTGAAGGGGATCGGAGCCAACTGGTGTGTCTGTCTGGCGATATGGCTTGCGCTGTCGGCCAAAAGCAGCGGTGCTAAAATGTTTGGATGTTGGTTTCCTGTCATGGCGTTTGTAGCTCTTGGTTACGAACACTCAATCGCCAATATGTTCTTCATCCCGTGCGGCATACTTGAAGGCGCCGACATATCAACATGGACTATGGTATGGAACAACCTCATTCCGGCCACATTGGGCAATATCGTTGGCGGCGCCGTATTCGTGGGCTGTGTCCACACATATCTTTATCTCAACAAACAATCTGCACGACATTGATAATTCACTAAAATAATTTCTACACAAATATGAGCAACTGGTTTGAAACAAAAGTCCGTTACGACAAAATGATGGAAAACGGGACACCGAAAAAAGTCAACGAACCCTATATGGTGGACGCGCTCAGCTTCACCGAAGCTGAGGCGCGAACCATCGAAGAGTTGACCCCGTTCATTTCCGGAGATTTTTCTATTTCTGCCGTAAAACGCACCAACATTTCGGAGATTTTTTGGAATGACGCAGCCGACAAGTGGTATCACGTAAAAGTCAATTTTATCACGATAGACGAAAAAACATCAGTTGAAAAGAAGACGACAACCCACATCCTTGTCGCCGCCAACAACTTCCGTGAAGCGCTCGACAACTTCATGGCCGGCATGAAAGGCACAATGGCCGATTTTGAAGTGTCATCCATAACTGAAACAACCATAATGGACGTATTCAAAGCTAAATTGGCTTCATCGTCTTCATCTAACGAATAATCCACCGGCAATGTCAACTATATGCCAACGCATCAACGACATAAAAGCGTCGCTCCCTAAAGGAGCGACGCTTGTCGCTGTATCTAAATTCCATCCGGTAGAAGCATTGCAGCAAGCATACGATGCCGGTCAAAGAGTGTTCGGAGAGAGCCGAGCCAACGAGCTGGCGGCAAAAGCCGCAGCGCTCCCCAATGATATAGATTGGCATTTCATAGGGCACCTCCAAACCAATAAAGCGCGCACTGTCATCCCTCACGTATCATTGATACACAGCATCGATTCCGAACGTCTGTTGAGAACTGTCGACGCTGAAGCGCGCCGCATAGGGCGTGTCGTCGATGTCCTCCTGCAAATCCACGTAGCCAAGGAGGAAACCAAATTTGGATTCACGCCCGAAGAGCTTGCCGAATTTGCGGCGTCGGGAATAATTCAGTCGCTCCCCAACATTCGAGTCAGAGGAGTGATGGGGATGGCAAGCAATGTCGATGATGAAGCTCGCATAAGAAGCGATTTTAGAGCAATCGCCAAAGCTTTTAACGACCTGCGGAATACCACATCCATCCAATCGCTCGACACGATAAGCATGGGTATGAGCCACGACTATATGATAGCGCTCGACGAAGGAAGCAACATGGTAAGAATCGGAACCACTATCTTCGGCGAGCGCGAATACTAAGTCCACATCAATATATGTTGTGCAACATAAAATGGAATTACTACAAAATTTTTTCATTAATTTTACACAATTATCCGGTTTACAATTTCTAACTAACACTATCAATAGATAAAAATTAACATGGAAACAGCAAAACAATCCAGTAACGGACGAATAATAGCTATTATCGCTATGTTCTTCCTGTTTGCAATGATTTCTTTCGTTACAAACTTAGCGGCTCCGCTTGGCACTATTTGGAAAAACAACTATGAGTGGTCGGGAATGCTCGGCAACATGATGAACTTCCTCGCCTATCTATTCATGGGAATACCGGCAGGAAACCTTCTCGTAAAAATAGGTTACAAAAAGACCGCTCTTTATGCGATGATTGTCGGTATCATCGGTCTTTTCTGTCAGTGGCTTTCAGGCGTCACCGGAGCGGAGACGGGCGTATTCACTGTCAGCGGACAGGTAGTGACGCTCAACTTCATCATCTATCTTCTCGGAGCGTTTATCTGCGGTTTCTGTGTGTGTATGCTGAACACTGTTGTCAACCCGATGCTCAACCTTCTCGGAGGGGGCGGCAACACCGGCAACCAACTTGTGCAGACAGGCGGCTCGTTCAACTCATTGGCCGGCACACTCACACCTCTTTTCGTGGGTATGCTTATCGGCCAGGTTACCGCCACAACATCGATGGGCGATGTCGCGCCTCTTCTTTACATTGCGATGGGAGTGTTTGCATTTGCATTCATCGTCATTAGCGCCGTCAAGATCCCCGAACCACATCTCCATCACAACAGTTCTAAAAAGGTTAAATACACCCACAGCGCATGGAACTTCCGCCACACAGTGCTCGGCGTGGTAGGCATCTTCCTATATGTCGGTATCGAGATCGGTATCCCCGGCGTTCTTATCTTCTATCTAAGCGACAGTTCGGCATCAGGCATCAAAGAAAATGCCGCAGCAGTGGCAGGCGGTGTCGCCGCTATCTATTGGTTGCTAATGTTGTGCGGCCGTCTCATATCAAGCGTCATTTCCGGCAAGGTATCAAGCCGCGTGCAGCTTATCGCAGTATCTTCTGTGGCAATTATCCTTATTTGCATCGCCATCTTCCTCCCGAGCGACATACGTATGTCGATGCCCGCTTATAGCGCCGCCGACGGCTTCTCTATGGCTCAAGTGCCCGCCAAAGCGCTCTTCCTCGTACTGTGCGGACTTTGCACATCTGTAATGTGGGGAGGCATCTTCAACCTTGCTGTCGAAGGTCTCGGTAAATACACCGCGCAAGCTTCAGGCATCTTCATGATGATGGTAGTAGGCGGTGGCGTAATGCCGCTTATCCAGAACGCTATCGCTACAAGCGCCGGCTATATGGCTTCATACTGGCTCGTTGTCGCCATGCTCGCCTACCTGCTTTACTACGGATTGGTGGGTTGCAAGAATGTCAATACCGAGATTCCCGTGACGGAAGAGGAAGATCAATTATATCTGTAATAATACGTATATATCCTTAATTACCTAAACCAAAATACTTATAGCAACAATGGACAAAAATCTTATGACACGTGCGGCCGACAATATCCGCGTCCTCGCCGCGTCAATGGTTGAAAAGGCTAAATCAGGACATCCGGGCGGAGCCATGGGTGGAGCTGACTTCATCAATGTCCTCTACTCCTCATTTCTGGTGACTGACCCCGACAACCCCGCTTGGATTGCCCGCGACAGGTTCTTCCTCGATCCGGGGCATATGTCGCCCATGTTATACTCTGTGCTTGCTTTGACAGGAAAATTCACCGTCGATGAATTGAAAGAATTCCGTCAGTGGGGCAGCCCGACTCCCGGTCATCCCGAACTACACATAGAGCGAGGCGTTGAAAACACCTCAGGCCCTCTCGGACAAGGCCACGTCATGGCTGTAGGATGCGCGATCGCCGAAAGATTCTTGCAAGCCCGCTTCGGTGACTGGTTATCCCACAAAACCTACACATTCATTTCCGATGGCGGCATTCAGGAAGAGATTTCCCAAGGCGCAGGTCGTCTTGCCGGATACCTCGGGCTGCATAACCTCATAATGTTTTATGACAGCAACGACATCCAATTGTCAACCGAGACCGCAGCCGTGACCCGTGAGGACACAGCAGCTAAATATCGCGCATGGAACTGGAATGTGCTCGAAGTGGACGGCACCGATCCATTGGCAATGGCTCAAGCGCTTGAAATCGCCAATAAAGAGGAGAAACGCCCCACAATCATCATCGGCAAGACCGTGATGGGACGCGGATGCGTAACCGAATCCGGCGAAAGCTTTGAAGGCCAATGCTCAACCCACGGAAACCCCATAAGCGCTTCAAAAGGCGGCTCTTTTGAAAAGACCATAGAGCACCTTGGCGCCGACCCGAAGGATCCGTTCCACATCTGGGACGACGTGAAGAAACTCTACGAAGACCGTGACAAAACATTGCGTCTGCAGGTAGCCGCGCGTAAAGAAGAGGAAAAAGCATGGCGCGAAGCAAATCCTGAAAAAGCGGCGTTGCTCGACAGCTATCTCAACAATAAGCTGCCCAATATCGACTGGAAAGGCATAGCCCACAAGCCGGGAATCGCAACCCGTCAGGCTTCAGCCGATGTCCTTGACACGCTCGCCAAAGAGGTGGGCAACATGGTTGTCGCTTCAGCCGACCTCGCCAACTCCGACAAGACTGACGCGTTCCTTAAAAACACACATCCGTTCACCAACGGCGACTTCTCAGGAGCGTTCCTACACTGCGGCGTATCCGAGCTGACGATGGGAGCCCTTATGAACGGCCTTGTGCTTCACGGAGGCGTAATCGGAGCTTGTGGAACATTCTTCGTATTCTCTGACTACATGAAGCCCGCCGTGCGCATGGCCGCGCTTATGGAAATTCCGGTTAAATACATTTGGACGCACGACGCATTCCGTGTCGGCGAAGATGGCCCCACCCATGAACCGGTAGAGCAGGAAGCGCAAATACGCCTTATGGAGCAATTGAAAAACTTCAAGGGAGAGCCGAGCGTGCTCGTGCTCCGTCCGGGCGACGCCGCTGAAACTTCAGTATGCTGGAAAATGGCGATGGAGGACACCAAGACCCCGACCGCGCTTATTCTCAGCCGTCAGAACATCCCTGATCTTCCGGCAGCTTCAGGCGACCGCTACAATGAAGCGCTCGGAGCCGAAAAAGGCGGCTATATAGTTGTCAATACTGAAAATCCAGTCATCACTCTCGTAGCCAACGGATCGGAAGTGTCATTGCTCGTTGAAGTAGCCGACGCATTGGCAAAAGAAGGAATCAGCGCGCGCGTTGTCTCAATTCCGTCAATCGGACTGTTTGAAGGCCAGCCCAAGGCTTACCGCGAAAGCGTCATTCCGTCATCGGGCAAAGTATTCGGATTGACTGCCGGCCTCCCCTCTACTCTCCAAGGAGTTGTAGGAAGAGGCGGAGAAGTGTTCGGTCTTGACCACTTCGGAGCATCAGCTCCCTACAAAGTGCTTGACGAAAAATTTGGCTTCACCGTTCCGGCAGTGCTCGCAGTAGTCAAAGCTTACTTGCAGAAATAATCAACCGTTGCCGAATTGCCCTAATTAGACTAATTAGAGCTATTAAACGTTAATTAACTCAATCAGCCGAAATTGGGCTGATTGAGTTAATTTTTTTAATTTCATTGGAAATTTCCTTTGAATTATTTTGTTTTAATCAAATTAAACTTTATCTTTATCATCTGATAAACACAATCATTTTATACTCCCTCCGGAAGAATGTTGATACGTAGTGCGATTAGTGCAATAATTCTCTTATTTTTGATGCCAGCTCAATCAGTTGGCACTCAATTATTTACCCTCCCAGTCGGTTCATAGTGGCATAGTTCCGGCCAAGGAAGCGGCTGCGGACTCGGCGCTATTTGTGTCTTATTTTCCGCAAAACAGCTCTCTCCCTTGCGATTCCGCCGCACTCAGGAACATGGCCGATTCGATCACGGCGATACACAGCCGCGGGAGCATAAAATCAGTGAATGTGACGGGAAGCTCGTCGCCGCGCGGCGCATCGGTTTTCATCAGCGACGCCGCCCTATCATTCTGCTACCGTTTTGACATGAAAGGAGGGTGCCGATGAAACGGAAATCGTTCTTATACGTGCCGCAGCTCGCGGCCGCCCTATGCTCGTGCGTGCACGAGTGGCCGCAGGACGCCGACCGACTTAGGCCGGTGGAGGTTACGGTGCGCCACACCGCCGAATGGGACTAGTACGACCAGACCGTCAGCCGAGCCGCAAAGCCGGAACACACGGCGCGCTACCATATTCAGATATTCCCGGCCGGAGGTTCGGGTAAGCAGGTGAAAGAGGTGGAGTTCACGCGCGACGACATAACGCGCGGCGACTTCTCGACCACAATCCCCCTGCCGCCGGGCGACTACAAGATGGTCGCATGGAGCGACTGGGCGCACCGAAGCTCGCAGAAATCATATTTTTTCGATTCATCCGACTTCGCGAACATCGCGTACACGGAGCCTTACAACGGGAACAACGAGCTGAGGGACGCCTTCAACGCCGAAAGCAAAGAGTTGAGCGTTGACTATTCAAAAATGACGGCTTACAACAGCGCCGACTACGACGCGTTCTACGCGCTGAAAGAAATAGCCACCGTGACCGGCTCGGTGAACGAGAGCGTGACGCTGACCCGTCCACTCGCCCAAGTGAACTGGGGAACCGACGACCTCGCCAACCAATTCGTCACTGACGACAACGCCTACGGCAAGGACGACAACGGCAAGGCCAAGAACCTCGTGACCACAGTGACTATCAGCGACGTGTACAGCGCCCTCGACCTGTTGACCGGTGAAGTGAAAGGATCAGCCGCTTCTGTGACCTTCCCGGCACTCGCACGTCCCGAAAACGAAGCGTTCCCCCCTCTCAACACATGAGTACCTGAGCATGAACTACATCCTCGTGCCGGCCGGACAAAGCTCGATCGTAGAAGCGATCCTCACCCCGTCGAACGGAACGACCTCCTTCGAGCCGGTGCCCGTGTACAATATGCCCGTGCAGGCCAACTACCGCACCAACATCTACAGCTCGCTCCTCACCAACCCCACCAACCTCACCGTCACCAAAGATCCCACTTGGGCCGGCGATGACATAGATATGTCAAACTCGTATAAAGATGACGCCACTGAAGAGGATCTCGCCGCGCTTATCGCTGCCGGCGGCGTGGTGATTATCGAAAAGGATGTTAACGAAATTGACTTGTCTCAATACACGACTCAAAAACCGTTGACACTTGTTCTTGCCGCTACGGTTGGCACAACCATTGTAAAAGACTTCGCTGAAGACCAGCCACTCACCGTTATAGTAGTCAAAGACCAGGCATATCCGACTTTTGGCAATAAAAACAAACTGCCAAAGCAGTAAGCAATGTGACAATAGAGGGCAATCTCGCAAGCACAGTTAAATGCGGACAGATCAAATTGAATGTTATGGGAAGCAGCAACGAAAATGTGACGATAAGGAACATCAACTTTGATGGTAATCTTATCAATGAGCGCAACGGTTCAGCAGTTATAGACGAATCAAATCTCACCACCAATCTTGTTGTTGAAAACTGCACATTCGTGAATATGAAATATCCGGCAGTTTATATTTCCAAAGGGGTGAAAATAGATGATCCGGAAAAATTCCCACCGAGTGAAAGCGTGACGGTCAAAGATTGCGACATCACAATGGCAGATGGCGCGGTAAATACCTCTAATGGATTATATCTTTTGAATGTAAATAATGTGACTGTTTCCGGTTGCTCGATCAAGAATAGTCCATATCACGGAATTTTCGCGCGCGGTTTCGTATCAACAACAATCACCGACAATGAGATAAGCAATGTCAAGGAGGACGGCATTAAAATCGAAGGACACATCAACGATGGCAATAACAATTATGGCGATACTCCTGAAAGCGTGATTGTGACTGGTAATAAAATCGCAGCTATGTGCAATGGCATCAGAGTGAAGATGACCGCCAAATTTGCAAAGGTTGCAACTATCACCGGAAACACCATCGATATGTCAAACGCGAAAGAGTTTAAGGATGGGGAACCGTGTGGAATTCTACTCGTGGCAAAAGACGACTCTGTATCACCAATTTTGACAGTTTCCGGAAACATAAAAGTGGGGACTGTGGATGAAGAACAATGGTTCAGCCTTAGCGGATTCACTCCCGCAGAAGGCAGCGACTACTTAACTCCGTACGTAGCAGAATAATCATTATTTTCTATCGCAGCCCGGCGCAGGTTTATATTTACCGCGCCGTTTTTTTTTAATTCTGCAAGGGCTTCCCCATATCGAGATCGTCAAGATGATTCTTTCAGAATCGTGGTTTTCTTACGATATCCCTTTCCGTGGGTCTCGCCTGCGGCTCGGCCCACGGCTATCACCCTGCGGGGAAGAATCCTCCGGATTCCATAGCTCCACCTGCCACATTATGCATCGCCGCGAAACGGCTAATCTCCTGCGGGGAAGAATCCTCCGGATTCTATAGCATCCATGCTCATTTACTCATTAAAAGATTGATCGACAGCATGATTCCGGGCGAGACGGCGCCATTTGAAGTAGCCTAATAGAGCCATCACCGTGTAAAATGCGTAGAGCGTGCCTGAGAAATATATGCCCTTGTAATAGTAGAGCCACACATAAACCGCATCCACAACCAACCATACGAACCACTGCTCGATATACTTGCGGGCAAGCATCCACAATCCGATTATGCTCAGAGAGGTAGTGAAGGAGTCGAGCCACACAACAGTGCTGTCGGTAAACGTGGCGAGCGCCCATGCGATAAATACCCACATACACAGGAATACTCCGCCAAGGAGCGCCGCTATCCTCGGCGGCACCGACGTGATAGGTAATTCGGGCTTTTTTGCCGCCGACTTACGACTCCATGTCACATAGCCATACACGGCTATAGCCAAATAATAAATGTTTATGGCGCAATCGGCATATAACCCCTTATTGTAGAAAAGCCACAGCGAGATGATGGGCATAATCACACCGGCTATCCACAATCCCTTCTTCGCATTATACTCAAGATAGAGATATATCAGCCCGACGGATACTTTGAGTAGGTCAAGAACTACATCCAACTGCATACAATCAGAATTCAAGGGTCACGGAAGCCATCACATTAGTGGGAGCCTGCGCCGCATAGCCGGCATAGCGGTATATGATCTTCTCGCCGTTCTCCACATAATATCCCGCACCGGCATAACCGTTGTTCTCATATTTCTCGTTAAAAAGATTGTAGATTGTGAATCCCGCGCGAAGGCGCTTCAAGCCTATGAAATCCTTGACAGAAAATCCGAGGCGCAGATCGCTCACAAAATAAGCGTCGAGTTTCTGCTCATTGCTGCGTGCATTGGACAGATACTGCTTCGACACGTAACGGCTGGCAAGCGACGCGTCGAAACAACGGTAGCGGAAATTAAATGAGTTGGCAAGCGTGAAATCGGGCGAGAATGCGATCGGAGTGTCGCCAAGGTCAAAAGATATGGGGTTAGTCCACTCATCCTCATAAATATACTCCACGAAATTCTTTATGCGGTTGCGCGACAAGGTAGCGTTAATTTGCCAGTCAAACCAGTTCACAGGCTTCAGCGCGGCTTGCATTTCTATACCCATGCGATAGCTGTCGGGCATATTCACGCTCACGGGATTTCCGGTGTCGGAAAGCTGCCCCGTCACCACAAGCTGATTCTTATAATCCATATAGTAAAGGTTGACTGCCGCCGATAATAGCTTACTCTCGTAAGTGTAGCCTATTTCATAGTCAAACAAGCGTTCAGCCTTTGGAAGGCGGTTGGCGTCGCAATCAATGAAATTATCGCGCGTAGGCTCCTTATGAGCCACACCCCATGAGGCAAACACACGGTGCCCGGCATCAGATATCCAGTTCAAACCGATTTTAGGGTTGAAAAAGTTATATTCACGATGAATATCAAGCTGCTGCATCGCTTCAGTCGAATAGTCGTAGGTGTCGCTCACACCCTTTATCGAATAGTTGATGCGGCGGTATTGCAAGTCGCCAAAAGCCGACAGCCCCGCTGCTAAATCGACATTAGCTCGGGCGTAGATATTTCCGTCAAGTTTTTTACCGACATTGCGATAATATTCTTGCAACGGATCCAAATCTCCGACATAATTCCGCACCCATGCCACCTGACCGAAATGATGCCCCTTGAAATTGTTCAACGCGCCTCCAAGCACGGCATTGACACGTCCCGCTGAATAATTCAGAGAAAATACGCCGCCGCCAAATCCATTGTCCATGTTTTTCAACCGCACCAAGTCGCTTTTGGAGACAGTCGTTCCGTCGACCTCATACGGCGAAAGCCCGTATTCAATAAGAGCGCGCCGAGTCTTATACTGCTCGTAGTAACCGTCGCCCTTCGTATAATGAAGGCCGGCGTTAAGATGCCATCCGTCAGCAAGCCGTTGGCTAAGCAGCAGTTGCAGATGATGTTGCGTGTAATTATCGTTCTGGTCGGGATAATAAGCGGTATTACCATCACTATCGGTGTACTTGCCGCAAGGATTATATCGGCGTCCATAATCCTTCATCTCTTCCTTTGATGCGTAGTCCCATGCCATATACGTCTTTTCCTTACCTCCGAAAGAGAGCAGCCTAAGCCTCGTGCCTCCATTCTCGTATGCCACCTGCCCGAAATAGCTCCACAGCCTCGACTTCGCTCTGTCAATGTAGCCGTTGCTACCAATAGCGCTCACACGCAGATCAGCGCTCCAATGGCCGTTAAGCAAACCGGTTCCCACTCTTAATGTCTCCTTGTAGGTGGAATAGGATCCATAGGAACTGCTCAGCTCGGAATAAGGGTCGGTCGACGGAATATCGGTCACCATATTTATGCTTGCGCCAAACGCTCCGGCGCCGTTGGCTGATGTTCCCACTCCACGCTGCACCTGAATGTCTTGCAGCGACGACGCAAGGTCGGGCATATTCACCCAATACACATTGTGGCTCTCAGCGTCATTGATTGGAATACCGTTAGCCATCACATTTATACGCGACCCATCGGAACCTCTCACTCTTAAAGAAGTGTATCCCACACCGCCTCCGGCATCGCTCGTCGTAATCAGCGAGGGGGTCATCGACAACAGATAAGGGATGTCCCTGCCGTCATTTACTCGGCTCAACTCACGGCGGCTGATGTTGGTGTAGGCTACCGGTGTTTTGGAATTGGCCCTATTGGCGACAAATTCCACATCACTTAAAGAAATAATCGTGTCTACAGCCGCGTCACTGTCAGCGGCCGACAATTGACCGCCAGCAACTATTGCGGCAGCCAAAGAAATAATAGTTACTTTTTTCATTGTTAATGATTCACTACGCCGGCATTATCCGGATCAGGTTCAAAGGGTGTGATCTCAGCTTCCTGCAAGGGAGCACCCCCCATTAACTGCTGCAAAGTAACTAAATTTTTTCCAATCAAACAACCCCTGTGGGATTTCTCGTCCCCAACCGCCACGGCTTTCCCATTTAAAATCCCATTTAAAATCCCATTTAAAATCAGCATAGTTCTTGTAGATTTTGACGAAAAGCTTTGGAGCGTCAAAGATTTTTTGTATCTTTGCGGTCGCATTTAAAACAATATCAAATTAACCAGTATGAACCATTACGAAACCGTTTTCATTTTAACTCCCGTTTTGTCTGATGCTCAGATGAAGGAAGCGGTAGACAAGTTCACCGGCTTCATCAAAGAGAACGGCGGTGAAATTGTAAATGAAGAAAATTGGGGACTTCGCAAACTCGCTTACCCCATCCAAAAGAAGTCAACCGGATTCTACACATTAGTGGAATTTGACGCTAACCCCGACATGATCAAGAAACTTGAAACACAGTTCCGTCGCGATGAGCGCGTTCTTCGCTTCTTGACATTCCGTCTTGACAAGTACGCACACGCTTACGCTATCAAGCGCCGCTCATTAAAGGGGCAGAAACCCGCCACAACCCAAGAAGAAGTTGCAGTAGAAACAAAGGAGGACTAAAATTATGGCACAAGCTCAATCAGAAATTCGTTACTTAACTCCGCTGTCAGTGGACGTTAAAAAGAAAAAATATTGTCGCTTTAAAAGAAGTGGCATCAAGTATATCGATTACAAGGATCCCGAATTCCTCAAAAAGTTCCTTAACGAGCAGGGCAAATTGCTTCCGCGCCGTATCACCGGGACTTCTTTGAAATTCCAGCGTCGTGTGGCTCAAGCCGTTAAACGCGCCCGCCACTTGGCATTGCTTCCCTACGTTACCGACTTGACGAAATAACCATTTAGAGACAATACATTATGAAAATTATATTAAAAGAAGACATCCCCAGCTTAGGCTACAAGGATGACGTCATCGAAGTAAAGAACGGTTATGGCCGTAACTACCTCATCCCTCAGGGAAAGGCAGTTATCGCTACCGAATCGGCTCTCAAAGTGCTCGCTGAAAATCAACGTCAGCGCGCCCACAAGCTCGCCAAAATCAAAGCCGACGCTGAGGCCGTGGCAGCTTCTCTTGAGGGCATAACCCTCTCAATCCCCGTTAAGGTGAGCGCCAACGGCACCATCTACGGATCAGTAAACGCAGCTACTATCGCTGAAGCCCTTGAAAAGCTCGGCAAGAACATTGAACGCAAGACCATAGTTCTTAAAGACAGCATCAAGGAAGCAGGCAACTACACTTGCCGGATCAACCTCCACAGAGAGGTTGCAGTAGAACTTCCTTTCGAGGTAGTCGCTGAAACAACAGAAGCATAAGGATTAATTTTGCATAAATACAAGTTGAAGAAATGGGCACGTCGTGAGACGTGCCTATTTTACATATATTCACCAAGACAAAATCTCTGATTCCCGCCAAAATATTGTTGGGTTAGAGTATTTTTTCGTATATTAGCCGAATACTAATACCCTATCTGCATGGCGTGGTACTACATAGTGCTTTTGGCGGCATACTGCGGGACAATTGTGAGCTTGATTGCCGTAGTGCTGTCAGAAAACCGTAATCCGGTAAAATCCCTTGGCTGGATCACGGTATTGTTGATGGTGCCGGTTTTTGGGGTAGTGCTATACATATTTTTCGGCCGCAGCTTAAAGAATATGCGCATGATAACGCGCAGAAACCGCCGCAAACTCCGCAAGCGCGAGTCTTTTAAAGGCGTCAGCACCGACAAGCTACCGTATTCCAAATCCAACATACAGCAGATAAAGATGGCCAACACCATAAACGGAGCCATTTATTACCCCGGCAATCGAGTGGAGATTTTCACATCAGGACGTGAAAAATTCGACAACTTAATCCATGACCTTGAAAACGCGCACCGCTATATACACCTTGAATACTACATCTTCACCGACGACGACATAGGAAACCGCATTGCCGCCATTCTCATAAACAAAGCGTCGGCAGGCGTAAAAGTAAGAGTTATCTATGACCACATCGGCTCCATAAACACCAAAAACCGCTTTTTTACCCGCATGAAAGATGCCGGGGTGGAGATTTATCCGTTTTTCAGAGTGACTTTCCCGGCGTTCGCCACACGCATAAATTGGCGCAATCACCGCAAAATCGCCATTATCGACGGAGAGATCGGCTACATAGGCGGCATGAATATCGCTGACAGGTACATAACCGGAGTTCCGCACGGAGTGTGGCGCGACACACACGTAAAAATCACCGGTCCCGCGGTGGGAGGGCTGCAATACGCCTTTGCCGTTGATTGGAGCTTCATGGGACAACCCCTACTCGAAGAAAAGACAGACCATAGAGTGCCACATTTGCCACATTATTCCGCCGGCATACAAATGATGACAAGCGGCCCCACAAACCAATGGAGCAACATCGCCATGGTGATGATGAAAGCCATCGCCAACGCCAAGAGGTGCGTATTCATACAAACCCCCTATTTTTTGCCAACCGAATCCATACTACGCAACCTTCAGGCCGCCGCATTGTCGAAAGTCGACGTGCGCATAATGATTCCCGCCAAAAGCGACTCCACACTGCTCACCTACTCCACGTTTTCCTACATAAAAGAGTGTCTCGCCGCCGGAATAAAAGTATATCTCTACGAGGCGGGAATGCTTCATGCAAAAACTGTGGTGGTGGACGATGAATTTGTATCGGTAGGTTCTACCAATATAGACTTCCGCAGCTTCGAGCACAACTTCGAGAGCAACATTTTCATCTATTCGCGAGAAGTGAATCGCCAAATGCGCGACATATTCCTAAACGACATAAATGATTGCGTCAGACTTAACGCTTCAGAATGGAACAAAAGACCGAAATCGCAAAAGATGAAGGAATCCATATATAGATTGCTAAGCCCCATCCTATAAAGCAATAATTTCGTAATATTTACGTTATTACAACTGAAATAATTTCGTAATTTTGCCATCTTGAATATGCCTATTAAGATACTTCAAATAATTCTATTGCTCGTATCACCGATTCTGCTTTTCTCCTGCTCAGAGGACAAAGACGAACCGGAGCAGGACAATCGCGCCACGCGCACGGTGCTCGTTTATATGGCGGCCTATAACACTCTCGGCTGCGGACCAACCAAATACGACTACCGCGACCTTGACGAGATGATCGCAGCATTACAGAACAATACGCTGAAGAATGTAAACATTCTTGCCTATCACGCCCCTTACAATGAAACGCCAAGCCTTAAGCTGATAACCGCCGACGGTGTCCAAGAACTCAAAGTATATGATCCCGACCCATACAGCGTGACAGTTTCCCGCATGAAAGAGGTGTTTAACGACATGAGGGAATATGCTCCGGCTTATAAATATGGGCTGGTGCTTTGGAGCCACGCCTCCGGTTGGATGTTCAACGACAGCGCATCACCTGAAAACGCCCGTTCCTGGGGCACTGACCGAGAGAAAGAGATGTCAATTCCCAATCTCGCCGAAGCGCTCGACGGCGAAGGATTTGATTACATATATTTCGACTGCTGCCTGATGGGCAATATAGAGACCCTGTACGAACTCCGCGGCTGCGCCGACTACATCGTCGCCTCTCCCACCGAAACGCCGCTCGACGGAATGCCCTACGACCTAAACATTCCACTTTTGGCCGCAGAGACACCCGATTTCGCAGCCATAGCCTACAACACGTTCAATTTCTACAACACTCAATCCGATGCGTCTAACCGAAGCATAGCGATATCGGTATATGATATGTCGCACATTGACCGCGTGGCGGCGGCCGTACGGTCGATTTATGAAGTCAATATGCAGATGCCGCAAGGATTTTCACCACAAACCTACTATCAGAGTTACGTATATCCGACCTACAACCGCAAATTCTACGACCTCGTACACTATGCGTCATCATTGGTCGACGAAGAGGAGCATCCGGGATTACTGCAAGAGCTAACTCTGGCGATGGCCGACTTTGTTCCTTACAAAGCCAATACCGATTATATGTGGAACTCACTGCCGCTCATCAATTGCAACGGCGTGTCAACATTCATATACAGTGACACAAATACCGATGCCGATACATACAATTACCGCGACTTGAAGTGGTATAACGACGTGATCCCGTCATCAACCGACAACTAAACAGTACAAGATATGCTTGGAGTACAATTTGACGACATAATCAATGCGACAGCATCACAATTCCCTCTTCCGGAGCAAACCGATTCAATAGCGACAGCGTCACACGTTGACTGGAAAGCGTTGGAAAATATGTCATTTGAAGACCTTATAACCCGCATGGTCAACGGGCTTGTGGAATTTGCCATACATCTCGCCATTGCGATTTTAGTGTTTTACGTCGGCAAATTCATTATCCGGAAAATATATAAAATCGTAGAGACAATCTTCATCCGAAGAAAACTTGACCGCTCGCTGTCCACATTTGTCCTTAGCCTTATACGCATAGTCCTGTACTTCATTCTTATCGTGACCGTCGTAGGAATTCTCGGCATCGAGACAAGCTCATTCCTGGCGCTGTTCGCATCGGCAGGTGTTGCGATCGGTTTGGCGTTGAGCGGCACATTGCAGAACTTCGCCGGCGGAGTGCTTATACTTCTGCTCAAACCGTATAAGATTGGCGATTACATTGAGGCTCAAGGTTTTGCCGGAACGGTAAAAGAGATTCAAATTTTCAGCACAATCATAAATACCACCGACAACAAACAGATAATAATACCCAATGGGCCGTTGTCGACAAGCACCATCAATAATTACTCAAAAGAGGATTATAGGCGCGTCGATTGGGAAATATCAATCTCTTACGGCGACGATGTGACAGTCGCCAAAGAGGAGATCCTTAAAATTCTCAACAGCGACGACCGCATCGTGAAAAAATATATCGAAGATGACCGGGAAGCGCGCAAAACAACCCAATGGGAGGAGGAATTGCAAGAAGAACAGGAGGAGGAACAACGTGAAATTGATGCCGAAGCGCAACTGCCATGGTACAAACGCCTGTTCATAAAACACAAAAAAGCTACCTCCCTATCTCAAAAAATAGAAGAGCACAACGCGCGGATCAGGTCAACGCTTCCAAAAGCGGACCGATCTCCATTCGTGGCATTGAAAACGCTAAACTCAAGCAGCATCGATATAGTCGCGCGCGCATGGACCTGTTCCGGGTTTTATTGGGATGTGTATTTTCAAATGAACGAACGATTCTACAACGAGTTACCAAAGGCAGGCCTCAATTTCCCCTTCCCGCAACTCGATGTCCATCTAAGCCCATCATCCGCATCACCAACCGACAGTAATATTAATTAAATATAAAAGCACGCGCATATAGCCGTTTTCTCATAGAAAATGGCTATATTTGCGTAATGGCATATTATTGCGGTTTTCGCGCTCTCCTCATGGCGATGAACGGCCGCACGACGCCATGCATCCTCCACTCCTCTATGCTCATGCTCTACATGAGCGTTTTGCTATGCAAAAAAATAAAAAACAACATAAATGATAAGTAAATGGAATTACTTACCCCTTACTACAGAAGAACAAAAATTAGAGACGGAATTGGCGTCAAAATACGCCAATTGCCCCCCTATTAGCGAGCTACTGGTACAACGCGGCATAACGTCAGTGGAAGATGCTGAGAAATTTTTCCATCCGTCACTGAAAGATATGCACGATCCGTTCCTGATGCCCGATATGGACAAAGCTGTAAACAGGCTTAATAAAGCCATGGGGTCAAAGGAGAAGATAATGGTATTTGGCGACTACGATGTCGATGGCACAACTGCCGTCGCATTGGTTTACAAATATCTTCAAAACTTCTACTCCAACATCGAATACTATATCCCTACCCGCTATGACGAGGGATATGGAATCTCGATAAAAACCATCGACGAAGCTCACGCTTCGGGGGTGAAACTTATAATTATCCTGGATTGCGGAATCAAGGCTATTGAGGAGATAAAATACGCCTCCACGCTCGGCATTGATTTCATCATCTGCGATCATCATGTGCCCGACGACGAACTCCCCCCGGCGGTCGCCATCCTGAATCCAAAGCTTGAGGGATCAACTTATCCATGCCCTCACTTGTCGGGGTGCGGTGTTGGATTCAAGTTCATGCAAGCTTTCGCGCGCAGCAACGACATCGACGAGACCGATCTCGACAATATGCTCGATCTTGCGGCAGTGAGCATTGCCGCCGACATTGTGCCGATGGTTGGCGAGAACCGCATAATGGCCTATTGGGGGTTGAAACGCCTCAACTCCAATCCTAATGTGGGCCTGCGGGCCATCATCAAGATATGTCAACTCAGCAACCGTGAAATAACCATCAGCGATGTAATTTTCAAGATTGGGCCGCGCATCAACGCCTCTGGACGTATGCAAAGCGGGCGTGAAGCTGTGGAACTTCTTGTGTCACGTGATTTCGCCGATGCCTATCAACGCGCGAAGAACATCGACCAATACAATAAAGATCGCAAAGAGCTGGACAAACGCATCACAGAAGAAGCGAATGCCATAATCGAGAATCATACCGATCTACTCAACGATAAAAAGTCGATTGTCATATACAACAAAGATTGGCACAAAGGCATAATCGGAATCGTTGCGTCACGACTGACCGAGCTGTACTACAAGCCATCGGTGGTGCTAACATTATCCAACGGCCTTGCTACCGGCTCATCACGCTCAGTGCAGGGATTTGATGTGTACAGCGCGATAGATGCGTCAAGAGATCTTCTGGAAAATTTCGGAGGACACACCTATGCAGTGGGGCTTTCGCTGAAAGAGGAGAATATTCCGGAGTTCACACGCCGATTTGAGGAGTACGTTTCAAAAAACATTCTACCCTCTCAGCTCACGCCGCAACTGGATATCGACACATATCTGACTTTCTCCGAGATTACACCTGAATTTCTCGGCCTGCTGCGTCGATTCAATCCTTTCGGCCCCGGAAACCAGAAACCGGTGTTCTGTTCAAGAGGCGTCACCGATTTCGGCACAAGTAAACTCGTAGGCAAACATCTTGAACACATCAAACTTGAACTCCTCGACAATACTTCAGGGAAAGTATTCAACGGCATCGCATTCAATATGAGCGAATATTTCGACCATATCCATAGCGGGAAGCCTTTTGACATTTGCTACACAATCGACGAGAACAAGCATCAAAGCGCTCTTGGCGCAATACAGCTACAGGTGAAAGAGATCAGAATTCCCAATAACGGCTGATATCTCTATGCTAACTCCGGTTGAAGCGCTCAAAAGATACTGGGGATACGATAATTTCCGACCGATGCAGGCCGAAATTATCGATTCAGTGCTTAGTTCACACGACACTCTCGGACTACTTCCCACGGGAGGTGGAAAATCTTTGACTTTTCAGGTCCCGGCAATGATTTTGCCGGGACTAACTATAGTCATAACTCCTCTGATCTCGCTGATGAAGGATCAGGTCGACAATCTGCGTGACAAGGGGATAAAAGCGGTGTGCTTGCACTCCGGGCTAAGTCGATCTGAAACAAAATTAGCTCTGGATCGCTGTCGCCTTGGCAAAGTCAAACTGCTCTATGTCTCGCCCGAAAAATTGCGCGTAGAGACATTTTTAGCTCAATTAAAAGAGATGGAAATAAGCCTCATCGTGGTTGACGAAGCGCACTGCATTTCGCAATGGGGCTACGATTTCCGTCCATCTTATCTTAAAATAGGAGAACTGCGCGAGTTGATGCCAGCAATACCTATGTTGGCATTAACAGCTTCAGCCACACCCGAAGTCGTGGCCGACATAATGTCGAAGCTGCAATTTTCCGACGGCAATATATTCTCAAAAAGTTTTAGCCGCGAGAATCTGTCCTACATAGTCCGCAACGACTTCGACAAAGAGCGCCAACTATTAAACATTCTCAACAACACACGCGGCAGCGCCATCGTTTATGTGAGATCACGCAAACGGGCTCGAGAAATAGCCGCGCTGTTGCAAGCCAACGAAATATCGGCCGACTATTATCATGCCGGCCTCGCCGTGGAGGATAAAGCCGAAAAACAGAATTGGTGGAAAGAGGGCCGTATAAGAGTGATGGTCGCTACAAACGCATTCGGAATGGGCATAGACAAACCGGATGTCAGAACGGTGGCGCACATCGACATTCCGCCATCACTCGAAGAATATTATCAAGAAGCAGGGCGCGCCGGACGTGACGGACTTCCCTCATTCGCTGTGCTTATTGTATCAAAACACGACAAAGCGCGGTTGACGCGTATGGTCACTGACGCATTTCCGCCAAAGGATTACATACGCCGTGTATACGAACTTGCCGGCAACTTCGTAAATGTCGCTATTGGGAGCGGATATGACAAAATATACCCCTTTGACTTTGCTCTGTTTGTAAAAACATACGACCTCCAGCCCGTACCGGCCCGAAGCGCCATGAGATTGATCACTCAAAGCGGCTACTTCGACTTCATGGAGGAAATGACCATGCAGTCGCGCGTAATGATAATCTCCGACAAAGAAGAACTATATTCAGTGAATCTCGATGAAGAGGGAGAGCGGGTGTTCAACATCTTGCTCCGCAGCTATACCGGTCTATTCGCCGATTTCGTTTACATCAACGAACCACTGATAGCGCGCCGGGCCGAAGTAAGCGAACAAAAAGTTTATGAAACCCTTCTCGCGCTGTCGAAGATGCACATTATCCAGTATGTGCCGCGGCAAAATATGCCCTATCTATATTACACCACTTCACGCGAACTTCCAAAACACATAGAGATTCCTCGCGCTGTCTATGAAGTGCAGCGCGAACGGTTGATCAAACGCATTGAATCAATCAAAGGATTCGCCTTTGCAGAGAGCGGATGCCGAGTCAACATGATGCTGGAATACTTCGGTGAAAAACCTGAAAAACCGTGCGGAAAGTGCGATTTATGCCGAGAGCGAAACCGCGCTCTCCCGACAAAAGAGGACAAAAACCGTCTTGCTGAATCAATCCTCTATATAACAGGACAGCAGCCACGCTCTCTCGAGTACATTGTAAAAGAATTGCATCCACGGCGTAAAGAAGAAGTCATTAACACCGTCAGGGAACTCCTCAATCGAAAACGCATAATCCTAAATCCCGACGACACACTATCTTCAAAATAGCGTCAACTATTTATCCCAAGCTCTTTGGCGGCCTGATACATAAGTGATCGGGCTGCCTCTTTTTCATTGGGAATCTCTCCGTCAAGGATGGCATTTTTTATCCGTTCCTTTATCAACCCCACTTCACGGCACGGTGAAAGATTGAATTCAGCCATAATCTCTTCGCCAGTCACCGGCGGTTGGAAATTACGCACACGATCTTTCTCTTCAAGTTTCTCCATTTTTTCCTCGACAAGATCAAAATTCTCAAGGAAGCGACGCACCTTATCCTGATTCTTTGATGTGATGTCGGCTCTACAAAGCGTCATCAAATCATTTATATCATCACCGGCATCAAACAGCAACCGCCTTACCGCCGAATCCGTAACGACATCCTCTACCAGAGCTATCGGCCTCATGTGAAGCTCAACGAGCTTCTGCACATACTTCATCTTCTCATTAAGCGGCAATCGCATATTTTTGAATATGCGCGGAACCATCTTGGAACCGATAAAATTATGATTATGGAAAGTCCACCCCACCTTGCTATCCCATCTTTTTGCGACCGGCTTTGCTATGTCATGCAAAAGAGCGCCCCATCGAAGCCACACATTATCGCTTGCGCGAGCCACTTTGTCGAGCACCTCCATAGTATGATAAAAATTATCCTTATGTCCGCGACCTTGCATCACCTCAACGCCCAACATAGCCTCAAGTTCAGGGAAAATATATGGCAGAAGCCCGCAATTATGAAGCAACACCCATCCTATCGATGGCATGGGCGACGCCATAATCTTCATAAGCTCATCGGCTACACGCTCTTTCGATATAATCTCTATGCGGGACGCATTGCGGCGTATGGCGTCAAATGTTTCATCGTCGATTGTAAATGCGAGCTGCGTGGCAAACCGTATGGCACGCATCATTCGTAATGGATCGTCACTGAATGTCACATCCGGATCCAGAGGTGTGCGAATCAACTGATAATCAAGATCGCCAATGCCGTCATACGGATCAATAAGCTCTCCAAAACTATCGCTATTCACCGACACCGCCATCGCATTGATTGTAAAGTCACGGCGAGCGAGATCATCGTCAAGCGTGCCATCCTCAACGATAGGTTTACGACTGTCACGATTATAGGATTCCCTACGGGCGCCTACGAATTCAAGCTCCAAATCATGATTTTTCACCTGAGCAGTTCCAAAATTGCGGAACACATAGCATTTGGCTCCCAATTTCTTAGCCACGGCTTCCGCAACTTCGATACCGCTCCCCACGGTAACAAAATCAATATCCTTGGAGTGCCTGTACAAGAAAAGGTCTCTCACATAACCGCCCACCACATAACATTCGCGATTGAGATCATCGGCCACTGCGCCGACTTTATGGAATATCGGTTGGTCTATCCTATCGGAAAGGTTCATAGCAAACTCACAATCTCTTCCGGAGCGTTGGTAAGCGATTTAAGCCCATCGTCAGTGACAACGTATGTGTTCTCAATTCCGACAGCCCCTACATGAGGTATTACAAATTTTGGTTCAATAGCAATCACATTATTCAATGTGAGCACATCTCGGCTGCGGGGAGCGATTACTGGCAACTCATTAATCTCAATGCCTACTCCATGTCCTATAAAACCCGCCTTTTGAGCATGACCCATAAAATAGCGATCCAAATCTCGCTCTTTAACCATATCAACGGCTATCTCATAAAGCAACGATGCCGCAATTCCAGGTTTCCCCTCCTGTTCAAGCCTACGGCAGATGTCGATAGAACATTGATGAGCGCCGCGCGCCAGGTCGTCAAGCTCAGTCAACGAATATACTCGGGTCATATCGGTCATATACCCGGTAAAATTGCCGTTGGAATCAACCATCACGCTCATACCCGACTTAATCACGGTTCCATCAGCGCCCACAGGAAGGGAAGGATCAAGACCGCGGCCTCCCATTGCAAAATCGTAGGGAGTGGGCACATCGGCGTTATCGCCCACAAGGATATTTGACATGAACAACTCCATCGATTCTCCGGCAATGCGGAATTGTCCGAGGCAACCTTCAAGGCGCGACACCCGTTCTATCTCTATCTGAAGCATGATGTCGGTCATCCCTTCACGATAGATGCGTGGAATACGGCGGTAAACTCGCTCATGCTTCACGCCCGACAATTTGAGTTTATCAAACTCATAAGCGCTTTTCACCGAACGCACGCGCCGCAACATCGGAGTGGCATTGACAGCCACAACGCCGTCAAACGCCTTTGCGAGACGTTCAAAAGTCACGCAGTCAAGAGATCCAAGCTCATATCCGATAGTGTGAGGGCGCGGAAGACCTCTTTCTTCTATTTTATCAAGAATCTGCTCAGGCTTATGAATATAAATAACATTTTCCCCTTCTATGCCAATAGGACGACGTATAAAATAGATCGCATCCCCTGTAACAGGAACATAAACATATCCATTAATGACGCGTCCTGTCGTATAATATATATTGGCATTGCTGGTTACTAGCACAGCGTCGACACCGTCAATCTTAATCTCCGACTGGATGCGGCGAATGCGCTGTTCGATTTCTTCAATGGGAGTAAATGCAAATAAGGATTCCATATTACTTTTATATTTAGTCTCTTTCTGATGCAACGAAAGTCACTCCGATTTGTTCAATATCGGTAAGGTTATCGACTCGCATCACATGGCGCACTATTATCGTCGAATCAGTAATCACGCGCGTAAGCCCCGGCAGTGTGTCGGAATACTGGTATTCCGCACCGAATCCTCGTCCATGCCAACGTCCGTAACGGTCACAAAGCTGCATATTAACAGTGTCACGATGCAGTTTCCCCGAGCGGTCATGACGCGTCACCTCAAGCCACAAATTGCTAAAAGGATACGCATTGTTATGACGCACGGCGACAATCAACCGTCCAACAGCGGTCGAATCAGCCACGTGAGGGGTGAATCGCAATGAATCTTCATAATGCCAACCGCTCTCAGGCAAATGCCGGAACTCACTGTAGTCGTCAGGGCTTATACCGCATGATTGCAACATTACGATGAGCCATAGAACCGATAATGGCAATAATCTATTCATTGGGTTGCTGTGTAGCGTTAGATGATGCTCCGTCGCCCCCTTCATTTCGATTTCGGTCGCGGCGAGGACGATTACCTTGACGGTTACTATTTTCTCCGCCTTGACGCGGTTGTTGTCGTTGACGGCCGTTGTTGCCGCCATCATTTTGCGGCCTTTGACGCTGAGAGCCTTCAGTACCTTGCGGACGCTGAGTCTTAGACTGGCCGCCATTGTTGCCTGCGCCCTTCTTTTTCTTCTTTTTAGCTTTATCAAAGCGTGTCAAAGAATCCTGCCCGACAAGATCGAAAAATTCTCTTTTCTCCGATTTTTTATCCGAAGCCTCTAATCCAAGCTTCTCAGGCTTCTCGCCGCGCTTGTTCATCGAAATGACCTCAAAAGCCCGCTCTGCGGAAATGGTGACGAGATTGGCGGCAACAGATTTATCGGTCGAATAAATAATTTCACGCTTGAATATATCGCTTTTAAAGTGATAGTATGTGCCATCGACAGTTTCAAGGGTGATATCACGAGAGGGCATACGCTTCACACTCTCAACGTATGTGTCAACCTCAAAGTTTAGACAGCATTTAAGCTTGGCGCACTGCCCCGCAAGCTTCTGTGGATTCAAGGAGATGTCTTGGAAACGGGCGGCGCTCGTTGCCACTGACACAAAATTAGTCATCCAGCTTGAGCAGCACAACGGACGGCCGCAAGGGCCGATGCCGCCTATACGCCCGGCCTCTTGGCGGGCGCCTATCTGCTTCATCTCAATACGCACTTTAAACGTCTCCGCAAGCACTTTTATCAACTGACGGAAATCCACTCGTTCATCGGCGATATAATAGAAGATGGCCTTATTCCCATCTCCCTGATACTCCACATCGCCGATTTTCATATTCAATTTAAGATTTTCCGCAATCTTTCGAGAACGTATCATTGTATCATTCTCCTTCGCTTTTGCCTCCTCATATTTTTCTATGTCGGCAGGTTTGGCTTTGCGGAAAATTCGCTTTATCTCTGCGTCAGGCTTCAGGTTGGCTTTCCTCATTTGGGTAGCGACAAGTTGTCCCGTCAGAGTAACAGTCCCTATGTCATGACCGGGCGATGCTTCAACAGCCACAAGATCGCCAATTTCAAGCTTGAGGTTCGTACTATTCTTATAATAACCTTTGCGGGTATTTTTGAACTGAACCTCAACGATATTGAAGTCGGCATATCCTCCGGGAATATCTCCAAGCCAATTATAGCAATGCAGCTTGCCGCGAGGTGGCTCCGCCGAATCACAACGGCGGCAGCAACCGCAGGAAGAGACGACCTGATCGCCCTCCGCCTCCTGCGACTTTATATCTTCAGTGTCATTAGACATAACGGCTCATTATTTGGCGAAACTTACCGAACGAGTTTCTCGAATGACTGTGATTTTAACCTGACCCGGATAAGTCATCTCATCCTGAATACGTTTGGCTATTTCAGCCGACAGCTTTTCGGTCTTCACATCGTCAATCTTGTCAGCGCCGACAATCACGCGCAGTTCTCGGCCGGCCTGGATGGCATAAGTCTTGATAACGCCTGGATAAGAAAGAGCGAGCTGTTCAAGATCATTAAGACGCTTGATGTAAGCTTCGACAATCTCTCGACGAGCGCCCGGACGAGCGCCCGAAATCGCGTCACACACTTGAACGATGGGAGCAAGAAGGGTGGTCTGCTCTATCTCATCATGGTGAGCTCCGATAGCGTTGCATATCTCAGGTTTCTCCTTATACTTTTCTGCGAGCTTCATTCCGAGTAGAGCGTGGGGCAATTCAGGCTCCTCATCAGGCACTTTGCCTATATCGTGGAGCAGCCCTGCGCGGCGAGCCTTCTTGGGGTTAAGTCCAAGTTCCGAAGCCATGATCGCGCATAAGTTGGCAGTCTCACGTGAATGTTGAAGCAGATTCTGTCCGTAACTTGAACGATATTTCATCTTACCCACCATTCTTATCAAATCGGGGTGCAAGCCATGTATTCCAAGATCTATCGCCGTACGCTTACCGGTTTCAACAATCTCCTCCTCAATCTGCTTACGCACTTTTGCCACAACCTCTTCAATACGGGCAGGATGTATGCGACCGTCGGCCACAAGCTGATGAAGAGCGAGACGGGCGATTTCCCTACGCACCGGATCAAACCCTGACAGAACGATCGCCTCAGGAGTGTCATCCACAATAATTTCAATGCCGGTAGCCGCTTCAAGAGCGCGTATGTTACGGCCTTCTCGACCGATGATGCGTCCCTTGATCTCATCCGAATCGATATGGAACACCGTCACTGAATTTTCAATCGCCGTTTCAGTAGCTACACGCTGTATCGATTGAACAACGATGCGCTTAGCCTCTTTATTAGCCGTCATCTTAGCTTCGTCCATTATATCGTTGATATAACTTGCAGCGGCCGTTTTAGCCTCATCTTTGAGCGACTCTATGAGCTTCTCTTTCGCTTCCTCCACTGAAAGGCCTGAAATATGTTCCAACTCATCTTGAGCGTCTCGAATCAATTTGTCAAGTTCGCTGCGCTGATTGTCGATTGTAGCTGCCTGAGCATCGAGATTGGTTTTGATAGCGTCAAGTTCATTGCGCTTGCGGGCGATGTCGCCTTGCTGTTGGTTGAGTTGAAGTTCACGCTGTTTGATACGGGCTTCATTCTGCTGAATTTTGCTCAACTTGGCGTTAGCCGTCTTTTCAGCGTCAGCCTTAATTTGCAACTCCTCTTCACGTGCCTCGAAGAGCTTCTTCTGTTTTAGCATTTCGGCTTCCTGACGGGCTTCGCCGAGAATTACTTTTGAACGGCTCCGAGCCGATGATCGCTGAACTATGATTGTTATCACCACTCCCAATACCGCGGCGATTACTCCAACTACAATGGATAATAAAAGTGCACCCATGATATATTACTATATATTTTAAATAAAAAAGCACCAACAGCCGAATCATAGGAGCATGATACCCCTCCTCGTCTGAAAGTGCAGGTTAAACTTTTTTTTCAGTCGACCTTCAGCAATATCCGGTCGAGTTCCTTCTCAAATTTTTCCAATTCCGCTGCGGCTTTCTCGTTCTTTCGTTGCTCTTGAACGTAAAGCTTTGCGAAATGCAGGGCTACCATTCCCAGAATATCCTTTGACGTCCTGTTGGCGGGACGGCTCTCATACCACTTGTCAAACACCCTGTTGACATAATACTCAGCCAACCGCACCTCCTCTTCACCCTTATAATCGACTGCCATGCCCAAGGGGGCAAGGTCACCCAATTTTATTGTTATATTCAGTTTATCTTTCATTGCATCATTCGGTCAAATCGGCGATGCATTTATTGATTTCCTGCACTAATCCGGACAACTTGGCTCGACTGAGGTCTATATCCTCGCGCGTCGGCGACAACACGTTGACAACCGTAAGGTATTCAATCTCCGTTTTAAGCCGGCGAACCTCTCCTTCTAGCTCCGACACAATTCCTTCCAATTCGGCGATTCGGGCGTCTGCTCGATGTTTCGCCTCATTTAGAACCTCGTAACGATCAGTAAGCGATTCTGCTTTCCTCACAATCCGTGACAAAGTGTCCGCTAAGTCGATAGCCATTAAATCCAAATTTTTACAAAAGTACGATAAAAATATTATATTCCCAATAAATTCAGGCTTCTTTTTCTGCCGTTATCACCAATAATGAGTATTTTTGCAGAAAATTTATCCCGAATGAGCAATCGACTTTTATCACTGTTTATTGGAGCTGCGATCTGCCTGTCGGCGCAATCAGTTTTTTCGCAAACATATTACGACCTCGCCGGAGTCGCCGATGCGGCAATTGCCGACGGACGATGGAAGGATGCGGCAAAAGCGCTTGAGGACGCAATGGAATTACGCCCGGGCAGCCCCTCAAACATATTGCTGATGTCCAATCTCGGAATCATATACTACAATCTCGGAAAAGACAGCCTCGCCCTCGCAACACTCGACAAAGCGCATCAATTAGCGCCTAAATCAGTAACCGTGCTAATGAACCGCGCCGACATTCTGCTGTCGATGCAGAGAGAGAAGGAAGCCTACGAGGATTTGTCGACAATTATCGCGCTCGATTCCACTCTCGTGCAGCCCCTTTACGACCATGCGATGCTTTCATTGAGACAAGGCGACATGAAACAAGCGCTCAACGACTGCGAACGGCTGAAAGAAATTGCGCCGGAAAACATTGAAACATTCATCGCCAACGGCTCCTATTACTCTGCGGTCGAACAATGGATTGACGCCATCCCCTACTACACTGCCGCATTGGAAATAAGCCCGTCATCGCAAATCTATTGCGCCCGCGCAGTATGCTACCTGATGCTGCAACGGCTTGGCGAAGCGTCGGCCGACATCACCTCCGGCCTCGAATTAGATCCGGGCGACAAAGAGCTATACCTCTACAGGGCTTATCTCAATAAGATGCGCTATCTCACTGACGACGCCCGCCGCGACCTTCTCAAAGCCTTGCAATAAAACCACCCTTCCTCGAATTAGACCAATCCACATCCACAAATAAAAATAAAAAAATGGAGAATCCGGCGAGCTCAACACTACGCCGGATCTCCTATTATAAAAAGTTATGACTTCTTTAAATTAGTCCTGATTCAAATTCACACGCTTGAATGAAAGCACTGTCAAACCGTTAGACGCTTTTTCAAGATACTTTTCAATCGTCAATTCTGAATCTTTCACGAACTCCTGCTCCATAAGGCAAGATTCCTTAAAGAACTTGTTCAAGCGACCCTGAGCGATGTTTTCGATCATCTGAGCGGGAAGATTTGCAGCCTTAGCCTCTGCGGTTTCCTTAGCGATTTTGCGAGCCTTATCAGCCTCTTCCGCAGTAAGCCAACCCTTATTGATGTTTGACTCAATGTGAGCTTCGCTGTCAACCAAGTTTGGATTGATGCCGGCTTTCTTAAGAGCTGCGTCAACAGCTTTCTTAACCTGCTCTTCCTTTGTCTTGTCTACTGCTACGTTATACTCAGTTTCAATAACCGTCTTAGGCACGCTATTGCGGTCAACTGCAACGGGGTTCATTGATGCGACCTGCATTGCTACGTCGCGCCCCACTTGATAATCTACATTAGCCTGGTTGAAGCCTGCGATAGTAGCGAGCTTGTTGCCAAGGTGATTGTAAGAAGTAGTGGAAGGAGCCTCAATACATTCGTATGCGCCAAGCTCCATTTTTTCGCCGGTCTTGCCCACCTCTTCCACGATGAGAGCCTCAACGGTTTGTCCGTCGATCACAAGAGCCTTAACTTCATCGATTGATTTAGCTTTAGCTGCTACAGCGGCGTCAAGAATCTTCTGCGTGAGAGCCACAAAACCTGCATTTTTGGCGACGAAGTCTGTCTCGCACTTCAAAGCGACGATAGCGGCGAAATCGCCTTCGTTCTTTGAAAGCGCGCAACCTTCCGATGCCTCACGGTCTTCGCGCTTAGCGGCAACTGCCTGACCCTTCTTACGAAGGATCTCAACAGCAGCTTCCATATCGCCGTTTGCTTCGGCGAGAGCTTTTTTGCAGTCCATCAAGCCGGCGCTGGTCAAGGCGCGGAGCTTGCTGATTTCTGCCATTGTTACTGCCATATAGGTTGTAGTTTTAGTCGGTTAATAATTTTTAGTCCTCTTTCACTTCTTCTGCGGGAGCCTCCTCTGCGGCTGGAGCGGCTGGAGCCTCTGCGGCAGCTTCTTCGTTACGACGAATGCGACGGCGGCCTCCGCGATGAGCGGGAGCTTCCTCATCGTTCTCTGCGGGAGCGTCAACCTTTTCTGCCTTACGCTCCTCAAGTCCCTCCGCCATAGCCGAAACTACAGTGTCAAGGATGAGTTCGATTGACTTTGATGCGTCATCATTTGCAGGAATAACGAAATCTACGTTAGTAGGATCTGAGTTGGTGTCAACCATTGCGAATACAGGGATACCGAGACGGTTAGCCTCTGCTACGGCGATACGCTCTTTCAATACGTCAACAACAAAAAGCGCTGACGGAAGGCGGCTAAGGTCTGCGATAGAACCAAGGTTCTTTTCGAGCTTGGCGCGCTGACGGGAAATCTGAAGTTTCTCACGCTTTGAAAGATTGTCAAATGTGCCGTCCTTCGCCATTTTGTCGATGGACGCCATCTTCTTAACTGCCTTACGGATAGTCGGGAAGTTGGTCAACATACCACCGGGCCAACGCTCGATCACGTAAGGCATATTTATTGACGACGCCTTGTCGGCGATAACCTGCTTAGCCTGTTTTTTAGTAGCGACAAAAAGAACCTTTTTGCCTGATTTTGCGATACTCTTAAGTGCTGCTGCGGCCTCTTCTACTTTTGCGGCAGTCTTATAGAGATCTATAATGTGGATACCGTTGCGCTCCATGAAAATATATGGAGCCATAGCAGGATTCCATTTCCTTTTTAGGTGACCGAAATGGCAACCTGCTTCTAATAATTGGTCAAAATTGGGTGTTGACATTGTTTAATAAGTTGTTTACGTTCTTTTTAATTTTACAATCCGCAGGTAGGGAACGTGTCCATCTCACGGATTTAGATACTAAACACTATATATCGATTATGACCACCCCGAAGGATGATGATATAAATCGGAATATTAACGCTTGGAGAACTGGAAACGCTTACGTGCTTTCGGACGACCCGGTTTCTTACGCTCAACGCTACGGGGGTCACGTGTCATGAAGCCTTCTACACGAAGTGCGTGCTTGTCCTCAGGATTGATTTTCACCAATGCGCGGGCGATGGCAAGGCGAAGCGCCTCTGCCTGGCCTTTATAACCGCCTCCGTCAAGATTGACGCGGATGTCATATTTTGACACTGCATCAAGTGTGTTAAGAGGCTGCTTTACTATGTATTGAAGAATGGAAGAGGAGAAATAAACTTCCAAGGGGCGTTTGTTGATGGTGATAACGCCGGTGCCCTCGCCTACGATTACGCGAGCGACTGCTGCCTTACGACGGCCTACTGCATTTACCTGTTCCATACTGTTTATTTAATTTTATTGATGTCAATTACTTTCGGATTTTGAGCGGTGTGAGGATGCTCTGAGCCGTTATAAACGTGCATATTCTCTATGATGCGACGGCCAAGACGATTCTTGGGGAGCATTCCTTTTACAACCTTTATAAACAAAGGATGATAACCGGGTTTGATGTGCTTGTTGAATGATTTCTTCATCATGATCTCAGGAGTAGCTGCTCGCTGACCGCCGGGATAGCCGGTGTAAGAAAGATATTCACGATCAAACCATTTGTTGCCGGTGAGACGCACCTTATCGGCATTGATGATAATGACATTGTCGCCACATTCTACAAACGGACTGTAGGTGGGCTTGTTTTTGCCGCGGAGGATGTATGCTACTACTGAGCATAAACGACCCAGAGGCTGATCGGCAGCGTCAATCAACAACCATTCGCGGTTGCAGTGCTGCGCGTTGGGATTAAGAGTTTTGTAACTTAAAGTATCCACGTTAAATGTTTAATTAATAGTTTACTATATGACCACTTCTACAGGCTGCGCTCGGCCAAAAGCATAGTCTAAGGTTAGTCAATTAATTAATTTGGACATAATCGGTGTGCAAAGGTACGACTTTTTATCCATTCACACAAGCACTTCCGGATTTTTTTTTATTTTCACCTTCCGCGCAACGAATAGCAACGAATAGCTTAAACTGCCGTGCAATAAATCGGCCCGGCACTACCGATAATGCGTCATGCCGGGCCAAACTTATAGTTTATACAATTATGTATCAGTAGCGACTTATCAATTTATCACTTCACTACCTTCACAGCCACCTTCTTTCCATCGGAAAGCGTTTCAACCTTTACGGCCACGCCGTTGTATGACTTGTCGACACGCACCCCTTGGAGATTGTAATACTCTGTGCTTACTATATCGCCGCTATTCGCGCTGATGTTATCGATGCCTGAAGAACAGTTAACTGATACTTCCGGGCCGAAACCGCCGCGGGCATTAGCCTTGCGCACTTTTAGTCCGTCGCCCTCAGGCAATACGCCGGCATAAATCTTTCCGTCGACAAGGTATACATTTCCGGCAAGAGCCTCATTTTCCTCATAAACGGCCTGCGCGGCGATCTCTTCAGGCTTCCAATTCGGGAAAACTTTATCAATCGCATACTCTGCGGCTTCCGCTTCGGTGAGAATCGTTTCATACGTCTTATTACCGCTCGAATGGGTGAATTCCTTTATCGCCGTTGTCGGAGATATACAATTGCCGTTGGTGTCCATAGAGTTATACTCCACAAACTTATCTGCGGCGCAATTCATGCCGGCGATAGTGAATCGTGAGGAAGCGAGCTTGGAGGGCTGATTTATTGTAGTGTTTAGCCATGCCAAACCGGAATACGGGCCCCAAGAGCGTCCAAAATTGAATTCCGAACAAAGAGTCTCAATTGTGCAATGATCCATAACATACCCAACTCTCTTGGCATTGTTAGGAGCGGCAATAGTGGTGTTCTTAACGGCCTCGTTCACAAATTTAACACGATTGAAAAATACGTCGCCGCCGCCACACACATAGTCTACGACACCATGAATTTCGCCATCCTCGAAATAGAAATATGAATCTTTATTATTACTGTAATAAGTGTCCTGATAAGACTCAAGGCTCACATTCTTGCAGATAGTGTTGCTACCCTTGTCCTGCAATGTCACAGCACGACCGGCCGAAGCTTTGCCGTCAAATGTCATAGCGTTGCGTATCGTGAGATCCTGCAAATAAAGATTTTCCGAATAGTTCAAGAGCGTTGCAGTCACTGATATGCCCTCTGCGTCAAGCGGAGGATAATTCAAAATCACGGTACCGCTCATTGATTCGCCGATGATTGAGATGTTCTTTCCTGAAATAGATGTCAACACGGTTGTGCCAAGGTCGTAAGTTCCATTCGGTAAATAAATCTTGGCGCCATCCTTAGATGCGGCGGCTTTCAAGGCGAGAACGAAACTCGACACATCTCCCGCCGGAATTTGATAATAGCCCGATGTTTCATCGAATGACAAAAAGTCAACGACATTGGCGACCGTCACGTTATGAGTGTAGGAGCCGGAAGGGAACGTAATCGTCAGCCAACCGGCGTCACCGTCATATTGGAATGTTTGTTCGGCGCCATCGCTTTCTGCTTTTACGGGGAACTCTGCGACGGTGATTCCGGCCTCATTTTTCACTACGGCCGTAGATTCACCGGAATAAAGGCAACAGCCCACTGTCACGTAGCACTTACCGGCCACCTTAACTTTAATAGTTCCCTCTCTACCAATAATCCATCCGTGATTGTTATAGTAATTTCCGTCTATTTCTATAGCTTCATGATCCTCTACATAAAAATATGCTTTCGTTAGGTCATATACGAATCGAGATGTCGAGGTAGGATCTTCAATGTCCGTAGCACGGGCATAAAGCTCAGTATCAGTCTGCAACGAAGTGCCCTCCGCAACCTTCTCGGCTGTCGACTTCGTGGACTCAAACCATCCGCGGAAAGCCTTGCCCGATGGAACTGTCACGTCGCTCACTCCGTATTTATAAATAAGTTCCGATCCTCCGGCAACAATATCTTCGCCAATAAGCGTTCCATCTGTATTATAATATGAAACAGTCACATCCGGAATCAGATCACAAGCCTCAACCGACAGCGAAGGGCAATATGACGGAGTGGTTATGGTGAGTACAGCGTCATCATCACTATTATATGTCCATGTCGTTGTGCTGTTACAGTCTCCGCCGCAAGGCAATGAAGCAAGCACTTCATCCCCTTTCTTGATTGTCGCTCCGGAGCCATTGTACGTGCAATTGCCGAAAGTGATCTTAACTGCGCCGTCAACAGGCACGGTTACCGTCGACGAGTTATATCCGTGCTGGGAGTCGTGCCATGCGCCATCTACTGTCACACCATCAGGCAAAATGCCATCGGTAGGTATAACAACAGTGTAAGGATCGGTGGTAAAGTCAATTTTGAAATCAGTGAAATTACGCTCTTTCGGAACATACGGATTGACCGTGATTCCGTAAAGTCGGAAACCTTTACTGCAACTCATCTCAAGCACCACATCACCAGCGGCTTTGACTTTGACTGTCTGCTTGGAATCATCACATTGTTTACTGATATTCGAAGGCACGGTCAGGGTTTTAGTGATATTTTCTGAAGTAACTGTCGCATCACCGCCCGCTCCGGAAAAATCAATGATTATTTCATCATTCACACCGCAACCCGGAATTCTCACTTTAATACTGCTATTCTGGAAGCAGTAATTTTTTGATATGCCATACACCGCGCCTAACGCAACAGTGAAATAAACACCGTCAAGACCGGTCAATGCGCCGCCGTTGTTAGACGGCAGCTCTTGATCCGCAAGAGCTTGAGCCAATGCATAACGGCCATTGGAACTTGCTGTCCAATAATCGCAATTCGTAACTTCACTCGCATGAGTGCTACCCTTAGTAAAGTCCCAAGAGCGGACGGTTGTAATGTGGGCGCTCTCTGTCGCAGATTCCTCAGCCTGGACTGATACGCTCGCAAATAGAGCAACCATCAACATGAGTGCACTACTGAAACTTATCTTCATAATTGAAAATTAGATTTATGGTTAATTATAATATGTTGATTCTGTTTTATCATCTATCTGCGATTTTACTCTGCGGGATCCATCACAAACACGCGATAGTTGTTCTGTTTCAAAAGCTCGCCCATGAATTTCGCGATATCATCGGCTGTGATAGCGTTAATTTCTGCTATCGCATTGATAAATCCGTCTACCGGTTTAAGCTGATAGCTCTTCATCGCGCTAAGCCAGCTCCCGTTCTCTTTCTCATTGCGAGTGGCGTTTTTAACCATGAATTCTTTTACCTTGGCGAGCTCCTCCGGCTTAATTTCTTGCGACATCGTCTCAAACTCGTTGGCGACTATAGCCAGCACCTTGTCCTTCATCTCCGGTTTCATCGGGAAAACGCTTTGGAACATTATCGGAGCTTCACCAAGACGGGAGAATGAGCCGCTTGCGGAAATAGAATACGTAGCGCCCTCATCTTCTCGCACCTTCTCCAATAACCGCGCCCTCAATATCTGGCCGGCCATCGACGCAATCTTCGCGTTAGCCGACGTATAAGGCAGGTCTCCGAGAAGGAATACGCCCGCATAGGTCTGAGGCACATCCATCGGCGTGGTTTCCTGCTCTGTCGCAGAACCGAGCTTTAAACCGAGGTTGGTATATTTAATTTCACGGGGAGCGGTATTTCCGGCGGGCAATGTTGCTATATACTGTTCAACCAACGGCCGCAATGAATCAACGTCAAATTTACCCACAAAATAGAACGTATAATCAGCCGCGTTAGCAAGCTGCGTATGGATAATGTCAAGGATGTGGTTACGGTCAGCATTCTCAACCGTTTCGACATCTACCGTGTAAAAACGAGGTGATTTATATAAAAATTCTCTCAACTTCTTTGAGAACACAAACTGCGGCGTAGTCTCTTGGTTGCGAAGAATCCCGATATAAGTGCTGCGTGCCGAAGCATAATCATCCTCGCTGATGGCATAGTCGGTGAATGTCATATAAATAAGCTCCATGAGCGTGGATAGGTCTTTCGTTACCGCCGAACCGGTGACATCGCGCACGTAGGAATCTACGCTGAAGCTTACCGATGCCTGTTTGCCCGACAAATATTTCTGCAAATCATTGTATGTGTATGAGCCAAGACCCGATTGCCCCATAGCGTAAGGCATATAACGCAAGTCCACATCATATTCGGGTCCATATTCCGACACTCCGCCGAGAGCGCGGGCGGCAAACAGAACTTCGTTCTCTTTAAAGTCAGTGGGCTTGACGACTACCTTAACTCCATTGGACAACTTCCACACCTCCGCGCCATAGAGTTCATCTGTCTCTGTTGACACAATTTTTCCGGGAGCCGGAAGCTGTTCTATAAGAGGCTCAGCCTTAACTGCATCGACATACGCCTCGATATTTTCAGCTTCAACACGCTTCATAGCCTCAGCAAGCTGCTCCGCTGTCGGCACGATCGTCTCTGCGTTATCGGGAAACATTCCGAGGACTACTACATTGCTGTCGCCCATCAATTGCGGCAGCATAGCGTTAAGAGCTTCAACCGGAATCGAATTGGCGAGCATCGACATAATCTGATATTCATTTTCAATACCGGGAATAGGCTCGTTGTCAAGGAAATGACGCACATACTCATTCACAAGGGAAGTCGATGATGTTGTCGCGCGGTTATTATATGCCTTTTCAAGTCGGGAAAGATATTCTTGACGTGTGCGGTCATATTCCGATGCCGTGAATCCGCCACGTTTTGCCCTTAGCGCTTCACGGTAAATAGCCTCGAAGGCCGGCATCACATCATGCCCGTTGGGAACTCCGAGAAGTTCAAACGCCTCTTTAGTCTTGGAGATCAAATAATTGCCATAACCGCTCTGAGCTGCGGCGAAAGGAGCGTCAGGCTTTGACGAAATCTCCTGGTATCTATTATTCAGCATGGACACGATCAGCGTTATCGCATAATTGCCAAGCATATAATCCAAATTAACCTTAGCGGAATCCGGAGTGGCGTCCTGCTTGAAAAGAATATTCACCATAGTGTTGGGCATCTCTTTATCTTTACCGATTGCGAAGATGGTTTCCGCATTGTCAGCCACCGGATAGTAGATACGTTCAGCCGCATTGGCCGGCATTTCGATATCGGCAAACATACCTTTTACTTTGTTTTCGATGCTGTCCACATCAATGTCGCCAACAACAATGATAGCTTGCAAATCAGGACGATACCATTTTTCATAATAGTCGCGAAGATCTTGATAAGGGAAATTATCTACGATTTCCATAGTCCCGATAGGCATACGGTAAGCATACTTATCTTGAGGATACAATACCGGCAACAACTGTTCTATTATGCGTTGCGAACCCACATTGCGGCTGCGCCACTCTTCATGAATAACGCCGCGCTCTTTATCGATCTCTTCATCCTCAAGAAGAAGCTCGTTAGCCCAGTCATGGAGAACGAGCAAGCAACTGTCGACTACCGACTCACGGCTCACCGGCACCTGGCTGATATTATAAACAGTCTCATCAACCGAAGTATATGCGTTCAGATTTTGTCCGAATTTAACGCCAACCGATTCAAGCCACGAAATGAGGCTGTTACCGGGGAAATTTTTTGTGCCGTTAAAGCACATATGCTCAAGAAAATGGGCAAGACCGCGCTGATTATCCTCCTCCTGGATGGAGCCCACCTTCTGCGCGATGTAAAAATCGGCAAGCCCTTTAGGGTATTCATTATGTCGGATATAGTAAGTCAATCCGTTATCAAGCTTACCTATTCTCACATTAGGATCCATCGGAATTGGCGGCATCTGAGGCTGAGCGTCAATCACCGGTACACCAATAACAAGGGCGAACAATATCGCCAAAAATCGAGTCGCGAATCTTTTCATTGCTATGATTATGTTGGTTATTCTACAATAGTAGATTTACAAAGGTACACAAAAGTTTCCTGTCTTTCAAAAAATTATACACGGATGACGATGCGACCATCCTTGAGTGCCGTTGCGAAGCTGAAGCGTCACAAGACCGGGCATACTCGCAAAAGCGCCCCTTATGCCTTTTATGATATCTGCTATCGATGAAATGCCGATAAAACGAAATGATGCAATCTGTTTTCCATGCTGGATAACTGTAGCAAAAATAATGTCGGAGGTATTAATCGTTCCCATAATGCTTTATCTCTAAAAGTTTGATGCAAAAATAGAAACCCGGATGTGCAACATATATGCACATCCGGGTTAAAGAACGGTAATATATAACCCTTATTTTTTCAGCATCAACTCTATCTTTTCTAGATCGGCGCGGAGTTGGGACTCAAGCGACAACCGCTCCTCTATATTGCGGCAAGCATGAAGCACGGTGGCATGAGTGCGTGAAAGGCGCGTCCCGATAGCGGTAACAGGCATTTTGGCGTCACGACGAGCAAGAAACATTACCATCTGGCGAGCGTCTGATATTTCGCGCTTTCTGCTTTTTGCAAATATTGCGTCCTGATCCACATTGTAATAATCGCTTACGCTCTGTGCTATCATCTCGAAATTAACGACCTTTTTGTGAAGCTTCACAGCGTTGCCGAGCACTCGTTGAGCAAGCTCTATGTCTATATCGCAATTCAATATCGTGGCATGAGTGACGAGCGACACCATGATGCCCTCAAGCTCTCGGATGCTGTCCGACACATTAGATGCAATGTAATCAAGCACATCGGAGGGAACCTCAAGTCCCTCGCGCGACGCTTTGCGAGCGAGAACCGTGCGGCGCAAGTCAAAATCAGGTTTCTCCAATTCGCAAGTCATGCCGCACTTGAATCGCGACAAAAGACGCTCATGCATATCCTTCATCATCGACGGCGCGCAGTCGCTCGACATGATGATTTGACGTTGGTTGAGAAACAAATGGTTGAATATATGGAAAAATGCTGTCTGAGTAGCCGGTTTATGCATTAAATCCTGAATATCGTCGATGATGAGTACATCAATTGACTGATAGAAATTGATAAACTCATTCACACGGCTCGGCTTGGAGGTTGCGGCCGCAGTGTACTGACTTTCAAACAATCGCGCCGACAAATAGAGCACGCGAGCCTTTGGATCCCGCTCTTTAATGCCGATACCAATAGCCTGGATTAAGTGGGTTTTGCCTACTCCTGTAGGGCCGAAAAGGAAGAGTGGATTGAACGTCTTGCAATTCGGATCCGACGCGATAGCCTCACCGATGGAACGGGCGATCTTATTGGAATTACCCGGACAATAGTTGTTAAACGTGTTTTTAGGATTCAGATGAGAATCCAACTCATCAACCACTGGATTTTGCACAAATGGGTTGCCGACCACAGGTTTAATAGCGGTAGTAGGCTCAGAGCTTGCGATTGTCATCGCAGAACCCGGGTCAGAACCCACGACATTGAACTTATAGAAAAGCTGAACCCCGGTTCCATAAACACGGCACAACGTGCGCTTCAACAACGGGAAGTACCGTTCTTCAAGCTGTTCTACAAAGAAATTTGTAGGCACGCCGAGCCACAATTCCTTGCCGTCGAAGCTAAGAGGAATAATCGGCTCAAACCATGAGTTATATTGTTCAATGGTGAGATTGTCCTTGAAAATTTCAAGGCAATTCTTCCATAGTTGTTGATGATCGGGATTCATAAACGATTAGAGGTTAAGCTTTATATTCGATGCAAATTTCTCCAACTTTTTTTTCAAAAACAATTAAAAAAAAATTTGGAAATTAAAATATCAATGCAATATACCTAAGTAACAAGCAATTACATCGTGCCCCTATTTTCTCGTTTTCATACCGATTTTTAATTTATCACTTCATTGATTTACAGTGCATTATACGTGGCGCCGATATGACACACAACAATGGCGTTTCACGTGAAACGCCATTGTTATCTATAAATTTCGGAGTTCCGTCCGTGGAACATCTTAGCTCAAAAAGTTATCAACTATTTAGAGTCATTCCAAATAATTTCCAACCGTCAGAATACCTTTATCGACGGTATATACTTTTTAGGATTTTGCTTCAATTCCATCATAATGGAATCAAGACCGCCGGCGACACCGTTCACATGGTCATAAAGCTGGCGGTCATTTAGAAGCAGACCCAAAGTATTATCGGGCCGATTAATCTTGGCTGTTATTTCATTGACATTGGACGTAATACCGTTAACATTGTCAACTGTCTCTTTCAACGGCAACGACTTTAGCTCTTCCGAAACAACTGCGAGATCTGACGTGATAGAATCAAGGTTGGCGGCAACGCCGTTAACAGTTTTCATCGTACCGGGCATCGCAGCAAGAGTATTGTTAAGATAGACCGTCGTCGCTTGCAAATTAGCGGTTATTGCGTCAAGACGCTTAACCGAGACAAGCAGAGCGCTGTCGCTAACCAAGCGGTTGACCGATGTCAATAGCGAGTCTATCTTCGGCAATATGGATTCCGCGGCGGGAGCAAGCGTAGTGGAAATTCCTTCAATCATAGAGGGAGCCGTCTCTCCAACCAAATAGTCGCCAACAGAATGGATATCCTTATTATCAGAGAACTGAAGCACGACAGAGGCTGTCCCAAGAAGGCCGCTCTCAATCACAGCCTTGCTGCCAGCCGGGACTTTGATATTCTTATCGAGCGACATCTCGACCAACACATGGCCGGGATTGTCATACTCGTATGAAACGCCCCTCACCTCACCTACTTTCAACCCGTTCAATGTGACCGGAGCCGATACCGCCAGCCCCTCCACATTCGTATAAGACGCAAGATAATAATTGGAGGCCTTAAAGATATTTATACCTTTAAGATAATTAATTCCGAAAAACAACAGCACTCCGGCAACCAATACCGAAACTCCGATAGTCAATTCTTTTGAGTATTTCATATCGCTTATTATTATTTTTCACTTTTCTATTTAATTCTCACTCCATTGCGGGTTTCTATGATAAATGCGTCAGTATGAATCTTCCTTATCTTACGGAGTTCAACTTGAGCGGCATTACGCGTGTCATAGCTCCCAACTGTATATTTATAAATCGCCCCGTCTTTATACGAGTCGACATTTTTAAGACCTTTAAACTCACTTGCGCCGGCATTCAACTTCTTGTCGGCGGAAAGGAATTGTATTTTATAAACAATCGGCGATTGCTGCGCGATTTCAGTCCCGCCATTATCACTGTCGTCACACTCCTCGGGAGTATCGTCCTCATTATCCACCGCAGCGACAGCGATACTTTCCGGATTACCGGACGCATGATCGTAGGCCACTTTATACGAATTGAATGCGGAATATATCGCTTTAGCCAACTTTGTCTGTCCCGCAGTAGAAGCCAAAAAACGCTCTGCGTCCGGATTACAGATAAAATCCAATTCTATCAGCACGGCGGGCATACTCGTGCGGGCAAGCACAAGAAATCCGGCCTGACGCACTCCGTTGTTCTTTCGCCCGGCGATTCGAGTCATCTCTTTCTGCACCTTTCCAGCGAAATCTATGCTTTGATCCAAATGCTTGTTCTGACTCAATTCAAATATAATATATGACTCCGTTGAATTGGGGTCAAAGCCGCAATAACGCACGGAATAATCATCCTCAAACATAATCACCGAGTTCTCTCGCTTGGCCACGGCAAGGTTGGCGGCGCTTTTATGAAGACCGAGGGTATATGTGGCGGCGCCGGTTATTTTCGTGCGGTTGCGATTATTTTTGTCCACTGAATTGGTGTGAATTGATATAAACAAGTCGGCGTTAGCTTTATTTGCGATATCGGCGCGCTCCTGAAGCTCCTTGAAATAATCCCCGTCTCGGGTATATATCACCTTAACATCCTTATGCCCTTTATTTATCATATCGCCAAGTTTCAGAGCTACACCGAGATTTATGCTCTTCTCATTAACCTTCGTTCCGATTGCGCCATAGTCATGGCCTCCGTGGCCGGCATCGATGACAACCACAAAGCCCTTGCCCGACATAAATCCGCCGGCAATTGCCACAAATAACGCAAAAAATATTATACGCAGATATCTACCCATATAGAGCCTTTGATACCGCAAAATTAGCAATTTTTACCAAAATCAGCACGATTTTATTTGATTATTACTAACTTTGAACATCAATCTCCAATCACAAGAGCCGGTTTAAAGAAATAATATGTCACTCCCTACCCACTTATCAAAAAACGCCGCCGTGAAAGTGGCATCTGCGATATGCATCCTGACTGCGATTATTTCAGGATGCGCCAAGAAACAGCAGTCTGAAATAAGTGAGATCGAACGATTCGACATTATGGTGTCAAATTACCCTGAAATGGATTCGTCCCAAAGGGAAAATTTCATCAGCCACTATGCCGACGCAGTCGCTTTCGTTACGAAAGGCGACTCAACAAACACCGATTCAACACTTCTTGCATACTCGAAAGGCGCGGCGGTAAAAATGTTTGGAGCCGACATCGAAAAACGGTTCACAATGGCCGATTCAATAGAAACCGTATTGGGAGAAATCAAATCGGCCATGAACAATAAGCTTCCCGAAGTGGCTTGGAAAAGAATCATAGGCGTAATTTCGACCTACAACCAATCGATAATCATGACCGACAGCACCTTGCTCCTCGGGCTTAACCATTATCTCGGCGCAGACTATCAGGCTTACAGCTATTTCGAGCCGTACCAACGATCGGTAAAAACCCCCGGTCACCTCCCATACGATGTTGCGGAAGCTCTGATCGCCAACAAATTTCCATATAAGCCATCAGAAGAATCGACATTACTGAACCGCATCATTTACGAAGGAGCGTTGCTTGCGGCGATAAACGACATCACTCCCGGCGGAAACATTGCAGAAAGTATGGGATACACGAAAGAACAATGGAAATGGCTGGAAAAGAACGAGCGAAACATTTGGAATTCACTAATCGAACGTGAACTCCTGTTTTCCATTGATCCGACAATCGCTGACCGCATGATACGACAGGCGCCGACAACATCAATCATCACCCCCGACACCCCGGGAAGGGCCGGAAGATACATCGGATATAAAATTGTGGAAGCATACCGCAAGCATCATCCCGAGAAAAGCATAGGACGGATGCTGACGCCTGAGTTCTACAACTCACCGACCGCGCTAATCAACGCAGGATATATCCCTAATTAAGTATTATAGAGTTGACCGAGGCCGGAAGAGCCATCGTCACATTATAGCACCGAGCAAACTGCCGAACAATATCAATAGTACGTTTTCGCGGTTGACGCATAGCGCTGCGAGCGGCGGCAGTATTTTTAGGTTCTATACGAGAAGGAGTAGAATTTTCATCCATAGGCAGCTTTATTTTATCAATACATCTTTAAAACGTAACTTACGCCGCATTTATTATATCCCAATCCAAGATTACACTAACAAATTTGAATAAATCAAAACAGGTGTTACTCAATGCCCGCAACAACTCATAAATACTTAGTTTATTGTGCCGAAATAGCTAAA
>CAZELD010000008.1:0-47940 GCA_964512855.1 uncultured Muribaculum sp. | reverse complement strand
TTCCCCGCTTCAAGTTAACGACCCTGCGTTTCCCCGCTTTCAAGTTAGCGACCCGGAGACTTCATTTCTAAATTCTCACAAATATAGCAATAAAATCCACAACTCCAAAATTTTTAACACTTCAATTTTCAAATCACCAATCACCCGGCATTCCGCTGACGCTCCATACCGGGTAATCTGTAAGAGCGCCACCCGAACCTGAAAGGTTCATCCATCAATAGCCGGGGGCCGAGCCGCAGGCGAGACCCCCGGAATCCGAAAACAAAAACCCGATTCTGAAAGAATCATCTCAATCCGCCCAATCGGTCTAATCCGTCTAATCGGCTCAATCGGCCCAATAAAAAAAACAATTAGCCCAATCGGCCTAATTCGGCCAATTGGACTAATTCAAATAATTAATAACTAATTCTATTCTTCGACAGCCTGCTTGAGGTCATCAACCATAAGATCATATTTCACCCAGTTAGGGCCTTCGTCACAAGAAAGGATTTTGCCGCGGATCTCCGCGTCTTTACCGGCCGACTCATACTTCGGAGCCACACGGTCAGCGATGATGCCGGGATCCCTATAGCGAAGAGCCATACGGTTCATCATCGGATAAACCTTACCCTCTACGCAGAACGAAAGCATCGTCTCGCCAAGAATCTCCAAGTCGTTGGTCTTATGAGCGTCGTGGGCGGTGACGCCGCTCAATGAAGTCACAACCTTGCGAAGCGACGGACATCCCTGACTATTACGGATTCCTTCATGGTAATACTTGGTAGAAGAAGCCCATTCCGGTTCAGCAGTCCAGTTTCGAGTAAATCCTTCCCATCCCGGTTCACCGTTAAGAACCGCGTTCTTATAGTCGGATGAAGTGAATCCGCTGTTAAACACAGCGTCCATCGCCTCAAAGCGGTCAAGGTGGTTGAGACCCTCAGCGAGCAGGAGATGATAGAACTGCGAACGGTAGATGTAGATGTGCACATCATCCTGATAAGCATTGGCGCGGGCCGTGCTTCCTACAGGACGGAACTTGGCGATATAGTATTCGCCGGCGTTCATTTTGAATGTAGCCGTATAGCGGGAATCGCTTTCGTAAGTCTCCGCAAGGAAGTTCTCTATCGCCTTTGCATTGGGGCGGAGAAGATACTCGTTGGGATACTCGTTGGAGAAGTGCTTAAGCAGAGTGTTGGTCTGATTGTTGGCGTAGTCATAGATGAGCGCCGCAACATTCTCATTTGCCACAGGATCCGCGGAATCATAGAAGCTGCTGAATTTTCCCTTGCTCCACGCCGAGGGAATCCAGTAAGGATTGGATGAGTGATCGCTATTGGTGTTGATCACCTCATTGAGAGTTGCAAACAACAGGTCGACAGCCTTCTGATAATAGACGGTAGCTGCCGGATCCTGAGTTGGCGAATCGGGCGCAAGCGCTTCAATCGTAGCGGCTTTCCAAAGGCAAAGCTCGGCATAGATGCCTGCATACGGAGGCACCATATAGTTCCATTTACGATATTTGGAATCTGCTACAGAAGTCACGTTCTCCGGATCAAGCCATTCAATCCAGTTGATAGTGATGTCGGAAGAAACCCCCTCATAGCCGTTGTCGAGAAGCTCCATGCACTTGTCGATGACCTGAGCAAGCTCCAGATGCTGGAAGCCGTTGGCCGCCGTTAGCTCAGTAACCTTGGTGACCGGGTCGTCAAACCACACAGCCTCGCCATAGATTTCCGCCAAGGTCTTGTAAATCCAAGCCTTGATGCGGACGGTCGATGACACAAGGCTCGACCAAATGTCGGCGTCAACGCCCGGCTCGTTGCGATACTCCTTCATCTTGGCGAGATAGTCGTTGCAGGCGATCACCACCTCATAATATCCTGCCGGATTGGCGTATGAGTTGCCGGAAAGATCCTCGTCATAATTATAAATTGCGATAAGTTCGGGAATCGAACGGTCCGACACCTCGACAACCTCGCCGCGAGTGTCGGTGAGAAGTATCTCCTTGTCGCCGATCGCCTGTAGCTTGGTCATGATACCAAGGAAACCGGTGTACATCTCAGTGTCGGAACTGATGTAGTCTTCACCGTTAAGCTCGTCGTCGGTGTCAGGATCAAAGAAATCGGAGCACGATGATACTGACATTGCCGCCAACAGGAGCGAAAGACAATATATGATTTTTTTCATTTCTGTTTTCTTTTTGAATTAGAACTTGAGGTTCACACCAACTTTTATTGACTTCGGAGCGCCGATCTTGCCATAGTCAACGCCTTGATAAATGGCGCTGTTTGAGTAAGAGAACTCCGGATCAAGACCAAGATAGTCGGTGAGGCAGAAGAGGTTTTCTCCGGTCACGTAGACCGTGCCGCCCTGAACGAAGTGAAGAATCGGCTTGTTCCAGGTGTAGCTTACGGTAATCTCGCGAAGCTTGAGATAAGATGCGTCCTCGATCCAACGGTCGGAGAAGTCATTGTTGCCCACCTTATCGCCATAAACGGCGCGGGGGATATCGGTCACCTGACCCTCCATCGACCAACGACGCAAGAGCGCCTTGGACTGGTTGGAGAAGTCCTTGCCTGATTCTGTGACGCGGCGAACGGCGTTGTATGCCTTGTTGCCAACTGAGTAAGAGAATGTGGCCTCGATGGCGAAATTGCGATACTGGAACGCGGTGAAGACATTTCCGAAGAAGTCGGGGGTGGCGCTGCCGAGTATCTGCTTGTCGTTGTTGTTGATGATGTGGTCGCCGTCTACATCAACATAGTGAACGTCACCGGCGGCAAACTGGACGCCGCTGCCGTTTGTGAGGTTGGCGGCCTCAGCATCGGCGGTAGTTGCGAAAACGCCTTGCGACTTGTAGCCGTAGAATGCGAACGGATCCTCACCTACTCGGGTGATAATCTCAGCGCCGTCATCGAGTGTGGATATCGACTGGGTAAGAGCGCCAAGCGACTTAACAGTGTTTTTGAGGGTGGTGATGTTACCGCCGATCATCCAACTGAAATCGCGGGTGTGGATCGGGGTGAGCGTAACGCTTGCCTCAAAACCTTTCGACTCGATGCGGGCGTCATTGTTGTAATATGCGCTGGTGCCGAGCACTGACGAGCGAACGCCTGTCATCAACACATTCTTGGCGTCGATATTGTAGTAGCCTGCGCCGAGAGTAACTCGGTTGTTAAAGAGCGAGGTCTCAAATCCGGCGTTAAGAGTGTAGTCGGTTTCTGCTTTCAACGCGGTGTTGGGCACATTGGCACGGATAATACCGGCGATTGTCTGGTAAGGAGTGGATGTATAGTAATACTTACCGAGCTTGCCGCTGTAACGGCTGTTACCGGTGGCGCCGTAGTTGGCGTAAACATTCAACTTGTTGATGAAATCCACCATCTGGATGGGGCCGAATTGCTTCAACATAAGGGTAGCCTCGCCGGCGGGATAGAACGACATACGGTCAGCGTCCTTGCCGATGCTTGACGCGCCGTCCCATGAGCCGGTGAAACCGAGCTTCAGGAGGTTGGCGTAATTGTAATCGACATGGGCGAAGACGTTCAACCAGTTCCAAGAGTTGTTGTAACCGGCGAAGTAGCGGCCGAGCGACTGTGTGTCGCCGAGGGTCTGGTAGAAGTCATTGTTGGTGTTGCGCCCGAAAGCGGAATCATACTCGCTTGAAGTGGTCATCACCTGAAGTCCCGCAAGGAAGTTGAAGTTATTGAGGCGGTTAAGGCTCAAACGATAGTTTCCGTTGAAAGCGTAATACATATTAAATGTGTGGTGCTGTCCGGTGCGCACTGAGTTCTGAGCTTCGCCATACTGGTCGTATATCGGAGCGATGTCATTGTCGGTCTTACCGGGAATGAATGTCGACTCCTGATTGTAGTTGTAGAACATCGACAGGATGCCGTTGAACGTGAGGTTCTGAGTCGGGCGGTAGATGAGCTGCAACTTGGAGTTCATGTCATACTGGCGGCCGGTGCTCTCAAGCTTGTTCACCAACGCGGTGGGGTTTGACGAAATGAAGTCGGTGTTTTCAATCGCGCCATACCAATAGTTGGAGTAGCTGTCGATCAAATTGCCATACATATCGCTTGCATGGGGATTCAACAGCGGAGAGCGGCGGTAAGCGGCAATCAGCGGAGAGGTCTCATAGGCGAGGCTCTGCTCCTGGAACTGACCCTTAAGGTAAGCGGCGTTGATGGCGGCCTGAATCTCAACTTGACGGCTTACGAGCACTGAGGCGTTGACCTGAGCGTTGTAGCGGTCGAAGTTGGTGTTCTTCATCGTGCCGTCGTCGCCGAGATAGCCGAGCGAGATGTTGTACTTGGCGATGTTGTCACCACCCTCCACGCGGAACAGGAAGTCCATCGTGTTGCTGTTGCGGTAAACCTCGTCCTGCCAATTGGTATTGTAGCTGTAAAGATAAGCCTTGTTGGCGTCGGGATCGGAAAGGAATGAGAAATCCTTGAAGAATAACTCCTGATTATCATAATAGGTAAGACCCATATCTGACAGGTAGCCCTTGTACTGCGACGCGTTCATCATCGGGATGCGCTTGTTGTTCCAATTGTAGCCGTAAACAGCCGAGAACGAGATGCGGGTGTTCATGTCGGTCGAAGTGGCCTGGTCGGTTTCAACCATTATGACGCCGTTTGAACCGAGTGAACCGTACATAGCAGCCTCAGCGCCCTTGATGACAGTGATGTTGCGTATGTCCTGATTGTTGAACGCCTTGAACACGGAGGGCGAGTAGCCGATAGCCATCGAACTGTTGTTAACGTCAGGCATATAAGGAACGCCGTTAACCACGATAAGAGGCGAGTTGTCAGCAACGAGCGACTTGATACCGCGCATCTGCAAGTAAGCGCCTTCACCCGGCATACCGCTCTTATTGATCACGTTAAGACCGGTGAAGTTGCCTTTGATAGCACGGTCGACTGAGATAGAACCCGCTGCAAAATCTTTGCGGTTAAGGTTTTCCGTGCCGGCTACATTGACATTGTTTTCCTGCTTTCCGGTGGGAAGCACAGCGGTCTCATTGTAACGGCTGCGGGAGGTTTCAATCATGTGAACTTTCAGCAGCTTATTATCATTTGTCGGCGACTTCAGAATATGAGCTTGCGGATAGAAGCCCTCGCGAACGAAATTGACGGTCGCGCCGGCCTTCACGCCATTGAGTACGAATTTACCGGCCTCATCTGTGCGGACAGTCTCGCATCCTGGAGAGGTGATAACGACATCCTGAACCGGTTGATTTGCCGTATCGATAACCCTACCGACCAACTTCTGAGCAAAAGTTGGAGTAGCAACTGCCAAGGCGAGGCTAAAGCTAAGGGCAATCTTTTTAATATTTATATTCATAGTTTTAGTGTTTCTTAGTAGTTGTTAACTGTTGGGCGAAGACACCAGTGGAAGAATTTGAATTGGGTCTTATCTCCCCACGTGTCACCGGCAATGCGGATTACGATGGGCACTGAAGTACCGTCGCCGTTGACATCGGGAATCACAACCTCATCGATGAAGCGGCCGCCGTCGGTGTCATAGTTGGACGTTTTAGATCCGCCCATAGCTGTCACGACATCAGGGTCATATCCTTCGGGGTAACGATTGGGGAGCGAAGTACCGCGGTCATAGTGCCATTCGGTTGATGAACCGATTGTGATCGGGTCAGAGGTGGTAGCCACTGTCACTCCATTGACGATGACTGCGCCATTGATCGTCAAGCCAAGGTTCTGAACAGAGCCGAAAGCGAGACGATATGCGCCCGGCGGAATCAGGAATTCCTCGACGTTGTTGTTCTCATCAATGCGGATGGGAGTGAAGTCAAGGCTGAAACCTTCAGCGGCATCAGCATCTCCGATGCCGAGCACCAATACGCGATATGTGATTTCAGGCCATATACCCGCCAACGGAGTGAACGATGAAGACTGGTCATCCTTACACTCGATGAACTGCATGTTAAACATCTTGAAATAATTGGCCTTCTGCTGGTCGGTGCAGTACTCGTAGAGATTGAATTTGTCCTTGAGGCGGTAGATCAACACATTGTTGGGGATGTAGAGCTTTTTCACATTGTAGGCGATACCGTTTGACAGCTCAGTAGCTTCTGTGGCAACGACGTGCTGTCCCGGACGCCACTGTTTCGAGAAGATACTGTTGATGTCATTGGCCGCGGGATCGTCAGGATTTGTAGTCGGAGTGTTGAGCTGAGCGGCGGTCAAGCGTGAGCCGAAGAAGGACACGTCGAGAATCCAACTCTTAAGCGCGCTGTCGCTGCGCTCCAAGCCCCACTTCTGAAGACGTGCGTGCGCATCGGAAAGCGCGGAGTTGATAACATCGTTGGAAGGAAGAAGCATCGTGGCGGTCAAGGATTCCGAGTTCATGTCAAAATCAACCTCCTCGAAGTGGGTGTTGGTGTAGATGAACACTGAATCATAGATGGTGTTACCGTCAGCGCCGATACCTATCGGCTTCGAGTTGTCGCGGTCAAATTCCTTGCCGCCGCTACTCAAAACGAGATCCTTGAATATTGAGTAATCATCGCCAAGGCTATTGATGAAGTCGTAGAGCGATGTCGGAGTCTCAATCATCTCGGAGATTACATAAATGTAACCGTTGGAGGTTTGAATCACCTCTTTAACAACGCCGTTGTTAAAGTAAATGTGGTCTACGATGTTGCCATTCTTACCCTCTTCGTCCATGGTGATGTTGGTGTATTTTCCATGCCACATCATGAGGCGGTCGCCGTCATGAAGGTTGGCTGGAGAAACCGACATATCACTGACGTGGGAACGAACTTTCGATTCGATCGCGGCATCGGAGCCTGAAGGTTCGGAATAATTGCTGTTCTCAACCATGAGGATGGTGCTTAACTGCCCCTTCTCATTCAGTTCATCGTAGATGCCGTATTTGACGAACAGGGTATCCATCATACTAAAGTCGGAACGGCTCTTGATGTATTCCTCGGAAGTCAATTTAGCAATTGTCAACTCAGAGTTTTCAATCTTAGTCGTCGAATCGCCATAGTGGTCGGAGTCCTCAAGATCGGAGCAACCGACAACCGGAATCAACAGCGGAGTCAGCATTGCCGCAATCGCCAGACGCGACACTCGTGAATTTATATTAAATTTTCTCATTGCAATTCTATAAAGTTGTCAGTTACTCAATTGGTGTAAAGCGAATGTAGTCAATATGGATACATGATTTGCTGTTCGTGCTGGCAGCGGGATCCATGACAATCATCTTGAAAGTATGGGCTGAAGTTTCAGTGAACTCAACTTCATCCATGAGATCGACAGTTATGACACCTCCGGCCTTATAAGAAGTCGTGACTTTCGGATAAGGAGTCGTATAAACCGAAGCATCGTCACGGCCGTCAAATGAAATTTTCATCAAGCCGCCATTACTGCCATCAGTTTGCGTTGTCATGAATTTAAGAGCAGTGACATAGCCTATAGCTAACGTCACACGGTATTTACCTCTTACCAATGTAGGAGTTTGCATCTCAACCGATCCCAGATAACCAAGATTGAACACCACTCGGTCATTGTTATATGCGGTTGAATATTGACCGGCCAAATCTTCATATAGCTTATATTCTTTTGAAGTCACATAAGAAACACTACCATAAGAAGAGTTAGAGGTTTCACTCATTGATACGGTGTAACAAGTCGCATTATCGGCTCTGATAATCTCTTCACTCGACACCGGAGATGATGGTTGATAAGTTTTACCTGCCTTTTCAACAATCGAACGGACTTCAGCGTAATCGGCAAGATCCCAAATAACCTCGGTCTGCTCCGGCTCCCATACGGGAAGCCAAGAAGAGATAGTCTGCACATAACCGTTCTTTGCGCGCACGTCGCAAGAGGCAACATCCAATGTGGCTGCTTCGTCAAGGTAATTGAACGTGTACTTCGAGCTAATGTCGGCCGCAGTCGGATCGATGGCGAGCATTATAGTCTGATTGGTAGCCATAGTCTGGAGGAGTTTGGTGGAAATCTCGTCACCATCAGCGTCGCCCAAAGCGGAAACCGGAGTGAGGCTGTTGAGAATGTGGTAAGACACATACTCGCGCAGCAAACTGTCGGCGCTCAAACCCTCGCGGTCATTACGCTCGCTGATCTTAGTGCGGAGATCACTAAGACTGTTGATTCCGGCCTGAGCGAATACTGCGTCGGGCACATTGAGGAATGTGTAGTAGCGCTTGGTAATGTTATTTCTACCGCTCTCAGTTACTGTGTCGGCCAAAGTCTTAAGATCCTTGTCCCAACCTGAGGCCTGAATCGCCTCGCACATGATTGAGCTTGTGCCGCTTTCAAGAAGGCGGTCGTAAACAGTCTCCACAAGCGGGGTCAACGCGCGTGACAACACATAGATTTTACCATTGTAGGCTTCAATTCCCATTTCGACAACCTGAGCTTCATTGTCGATCAAAGCTTGACCGGCGTTGACTGAATCGATGGTGATCGAAAGAATCTCTCCGGCGAGGTTGGTCATTGTGTCGCGTGTGACAAACTTGTCGGCCGAAATCGTTGAATCGGGAATTGTGTGATAGAGCATGAACTGGCGCATATACTCCGGTGTCAAATTCTCAAGTGAATCAACACCGCGGCGCTGGTAGAATTCACGCATAGCCTCATTGTTGGGCACAAGAGCGGTGAATGCGGCGCCCGACGAGCATTGGTTCAGCGAGTTGAAAGTTCCGGAATAACGGAGAGCCTTGACATATTCCGAGAAATCAGGCTCGGATTCAAGATACACTCCAATCGGAGATTTTATGGAATCACCGACTACATAGGTCGTACCCTTAAATGGGTCACCGTTGACATCAAACACATCCGAGTCGCATGACACGAAGGTGGTTACAGCCAATGCGGCAGCGAAAATTGTTGTTGAAAAAATATTTGTTTTCATGAAATCCCGGTATTATTTAGATGATGATGAATAATAAGGATTCTGTACGAGCAACGTATTGTGTTCGATATCAGCCTGCGGAAGGGGAAGATACCAACTATTGGCGTCGGTAAGCACTGAGCGCACCCAAGAAGCATTGGTCGTCTGATTGCCGTCAATCACCATTTGCACGAAAGAATCACGGTATTTATAGTTGGAAACACGTCCATACCAAAGGAGATCATACCAGCGTTTTCCCTCGCCGATGAATTCCATGGCCTTTTGGGTGAGAATCTCTTCAAGCATAGTCTGCTCGTCGATTGCAGAGATAGCTGCGGCGTCATCGGCCGAGACTCCCTGGAAATCAGCAAGACCGGCACGGTTGCGGATCTTGTTGACCTGCTCCATGGCGCCCTTGATATTTCCGGTCATCGTTTCGGCCTGAGCGAGCATCAGCATAACCTCAGCTACACGGTAGATGATGAAGTTGGCATCCTGATTGGAGCGCTGTCCGGCTGTTCCATAATCTTGAATGTCGTTGCCGCAATACTTCCACATATAATATGTGGAGGTTGTGGCGTAAGCGGAATTACCGCCACTCGGATAGCAAGAAGCCATCAACATTCGGCCAAGTCGGCCTTCGATAGAGCCGCCGTTGGCGATTGCCTCGTCAATCTCATTTTGCATCATACTGATAGCCTCCCTTGTAAACGAAAGCGGAGAAGTTCCGGTTTGAGTCCACAAGCTGCTGAAATTATTATTCGCATTCTCCGAACTGTTTTTATCCCAGCAAAGTTCAAAAATACTTTCATTGGAGTAACCCTCATAAAATATTTTTTCATACCACTGAGAGCCGTTTGAGATGAACACCGGACGAAACGAATCGGTAGCCTCAAGTATCTTGTTGCAATACTCTTTGCAGGTGGCATAATCTTCGCTCCAAAGCGCGGCGTCGGCCATTAGAGCGTAGAGAGCCCATTGAGTAATGCGTCCCTTTGTCTGCCAATCCTCCTCGTAAATACTTTTGGCGGCGCCGGTTCCAAGAGCGGTCTTAACATCCTCCTTAACCTGGGCGATTATCTCATCCTCTGTCGACTTGGCAATGTCAAACGCCTCGGTGTCGTCAACGTAAGGCTCAAGAATCATGGGGACGCTGCCGTAGTTCTTTACGAGAATCAAGTAGCAATAAGCTCGCATGAAATAAGCCTCGCAAAGATTGGAGAGCATCATTGATTCAGCGTATGTGTCATCGATGGAGCAAACATCAGGCGCGTATTTAAGCACTGAGTTGGCGGCATTGATCACCTTATACAAATTTGCATATTTACACAGGCTATGGCTCGAAGTGATATTAAAGTCCTGCAACTTTGCGTCACTGGATACAGTCGAATAAAACACCCCGCCGCGAAGCTCGCCCCACTTGATTAAAGTGGGCACACACTCGCGCATATAGTAATAGCCCGACATTACAACCGATGTGACATCCTCCTTTGACTTCCAATAGTCAGAGGTGACCTGCTCATTATTGGGCTTCAGGTCAAGCCAATCGTTGCATGAAGTAGCTCCTGTCATAAACGACACTGCTACTAATGAATATATTATCTTTTTCAACATATTATCAGAAATTAATAGTCAGACCAAAAGCGTAGCGTTTAGACACCGGAGTCTGCGATTCGTCTTTCACAAGCTTGGTGGCAGTAGGAAGACTCACCTCAGGATCCTGACCCTTATAGTTGGTCCATGTGAACAAGTCATAACCGGTGACGAAGACATTGGCGCGAGAAATGCCGATTCCAATTTTTTCAAGGAATTTTCTTGGCACATTGTAGCTCAAGCTCAATGTTTTCAGACGAACGAATGTGGCGTCCTCAACAAATCGGTCGGAACCGAGGTAGTTGTAACCCATTCCATATAGAGCGCGAGGGATGTCGGTGTCATCACCCTCTGTACGCCAACGGCGCAGAACGGCGGTACTCTGGTTCTTGGTGCTGTACATACTCTCAAGGTCGATAGCAGCTCCATTGATAACCTTCTGACCGAAACGTCCGTAGAAGAATGTGGTAAGCATGAAGTCCTTATATTTGAGTTTGAAACCACCACCACCGACTAATTTCGGGTTAGCGTTACCAAGATAAACAATATCGTTCTCGTTGATCACACCGTCATGGTTGATATCCTCATACTTAGCGTCGCCGGGGAATACTCTCGTGTCACCGTTGTACATTACAATCGGCTGACCCTGATAGTCGTACATAATTTCACCGGAAGCATCGCAAGCGTAAGTCTCTTCAGTGTTCTGGTAAACGCCCTTGTAGCGATAGCCGTAGAACGCGCCGACAGGAGCGCCTTCAACTATGCGGAGCGCATAGTTACCGTTGCCAAACGTATAGTTCTCCTGAACGTAAGTCACAGGGAGTTCCTCAACCTTATTTATATTACGGCTGACGTTGGCGTTGAGCGAGAAGTTCCAAGTCTTGTTGCTGAACACTTGCCAGTCAAAGCGAAGCTCGACACCTTTGTTGGAGAGCACACCTGAGTTAAGCCATGCGATCTTGTCATAACCGGTAGTCGAAGGAAGAACGGTGTTCTTGAGAAGAAGGTCGGTCGTCTTCTTATCGTAGTAGTCAAACGTGATGTTCAACTTGTTCCACAATCCGAGATCGAAACCGAAGTCAATTTCTCGGGTAGTCTGCCATTTCAATCTGTCAAGTTGCATACGTGCCGGAGCGATCGCCGATTCGTCAACATATTGTCCGATTGAAGAATAAGCGCCGTAGTATGCCGAGCTTCCCGAAGGAGCTTTACCTGACCATCCGAGGCTCACACGGAGCTTAGCCTCATTAAGCCATGACCAAGAACTGTTGTCACGAAAGAAATGCTCGCGGTCGATGTTCCATGCGACACCGAATGCGGGATAAGATCCGAAGCGGTTGCGGCGCCCCATCGCTGAGTTACCTTCGTAAGTGAGTGACGCTTTCAATGAGTAACGCTCATCGTAAGCATATACCGCCTGGCCTACAAATGATACTGAACGGCTTTCACTGTTGCTTGAACCGATACCGGCAACCACGCTGCCCACTACCGGGTCAGAAAGATTGTCTGACGCATTACCGTAAGTCATGCTCGACTGCTTGAACGCCTGGCTCTGATAAGTACGGAGCAACGCTGTGGCAACGAAATTATGCTTTTCAGCGAATGTATTGTTGTAAAGCAATTTAGCCTCTGATTGGAGGGTGAATGCGTCATCAACAGCATCGGTAGAACGGTTGGCGTAACTACTATATTCACCGCCGGTCCAAAGTACGCCCGTAGCCTCCTGAGGAAGGAACTGTTTGTACTTGTTGGTCTTCATGTTCAAAGAAACCCAACCGGAGAATCTCAAATTGAAGGGGAAATCATAATCCAAGCGGATAGTCATTTTCTCCTCGCGAAGGTCAGTCTTATAAGATCCCTCCTCCACCATTGCGATCGGGTTGAAGTTTCCTTGACCTTTGTTGCTGCTTATTCCGGTGAATTGGCCTTGGAAATCGCTCTCCTGCATGAAGTAACGATTGGTAGGCAAGCCGGTAGTTTCATCAATATAATACGGGCTGAGGTTAGGCATCTTCTGCATTGCCATAGCGCGAGCGTTTTCAACCACATTGGCCTTCTTGTTAGTGTTGGTGAACACGAAGTCAGTGTGAACGCGCAGACGGTCGGTGAAGTTATAAGTAATCTTGAACTGAGCCTGCAAACGCTTAAGTTCTGTTCCTCGAGTGGTACCATCCTCACTGTACTGGTTAAGAGAGAAACGATAAGTAGCTTTTTCACCACCACCACTCATTGAGAAGTTGTTATCCATGATGAACGCATCCTGCTTGATAGCTTCAAGCCAGTCAGTATCGCAATTATACTCATTATAATATTTATAATTGCGGTTGTAGTTGATTTCGTCAGTGTTGAACAACAAGTTCATTTCATTAGCCGCATTGGCGATACCCTTTGCATTGGCGGCGTTCCAAAGAGCGTCCTGCATGAGGGCGGTGTACTGAGCGCCGTTAAGCAACGGAATTGTTTCAGGCTCGCGCTTGATGGTGAATTTGGTAGAGAACGAGAACTGCGTCTTACCGCGTTCACCGCGCTTGGTGTTGATGATAATAACACCATTGGCGCCGTTTGAACCGTAGATTGCGGTTGCCGACGCATCCTTCAACACCTCGATGCTCTCAATATTGTTAGGAGCGATGTTAAGAAGGGCTCCGAAGTCTTCGGCTGAAGCGGTGCTGAAGCTGAAGTTGTCAGTTGAAATATCGGAGGTGTAAGGCACACCGTCGATAACGATCAACGGGTCAGCGTTGTCATCCAAAGTTGTGATACCGCGGATCTGAATGTTGTTCTTTGCTCCCGGGTCACCGCCGATAGCGATATCAAGACCGGAAATCTGACCCTGGATGGCCTCTTCAATTGAGCTAACAGGGCTTTGCTCAACAAGTTCCGACACTTCAAGTTTCTGCACTGAAGATGTCTGCAAGCGGCGGCTCACACCCATATTATCTCTCGCTTGACCTGTCACAACGACCTCTTTAAGCGTTGTGGCCGATTTAAGGGTGAAGTTGATGACTGTTTGTCCGTCATAATCAACTTCTTTGGTATCAAGTCCCACAAATGATGCTTTCACTTTCAGCTTTCCGGCATTGGCGGGGACTTCAAGAGTATAGTTACCATCTATATCGGTAACCGCACCCTTCACATAACGTCCTTGACGGTTTACAAGCACCACGTTGGCTCCGATAATCGGCTCAGGGCCGAAATCGGTATCTTCATATACGCAACCCGAGATAACGCTCTTCTGTGCGGAGGCGTCAAAGCCAACCGCCGCGAGGAATACCACGAGCAGCAGTAAGATTTTACTATATTTACTATTTAAGGTGTTCATGTTTATTAGTTTAATCATTGCAGTAAGCCATCGATGAAGTGCATACATCCGTCGCTGTAAGCGAATGGGAAGCCATAATAGTCCGGAACGATACCAACAGTCGCATCAGAATCAGCAAGTCCAACCCTCAATGACGAATCAGTGTCGACAATGCGAATCTGATTACCGGCAACAGTATAGAAAAGTCCATTGCAAGTTGATCCGGGATAGGGATAATCTGTGAAAGAGTTCATATTCGCATTAAAGAAATACTGGCATAAGTATCTTGAAAGCGAAGCTGTATCACTTACATTGCCCGACAATTCACCATTTGAGACCGAAAGATTAGAGCAACCTGGAAGCTCCTTGATATGAGCTGCAAGCACATCGTTGGTAGGAATAAACGCAACAAAACGGGTGCCGGACGACGCCAATATCACAGAAAGCTCGGTACCTGAAATAAGGCCGGCTTTCTTAAGAAGCTGGGCAAACATATAATAAGGATAATTCTTGTCATTACATACTGCGATATAATGACCGAGACCGTCGCCGCTTTGAACTTTGAAGATTACGTCAGAGTCATACGCGTAAGAATTACCATTGTCCCAAGAAGCGCCATTGTTGGTCAAAGGACGCACTCCAACAAACGGATCGCCGGTATAAGTCGGTTCAAGGATTTGATTGAACAGCGCGTTGGAGGTTATTCTGCCGTCCTTAACAAACCAATAGTTAAAAGCTGAATTGGTCTTCACAACACCATTCGTAGGAAGTTCACTGATATCCTGCGCTGTATGCATATTATAGATATCCTGATATGAACCCATTCTGATATAATTGCCCTCCTCGTAGCTGTATTGTTGAAGTTCAGAGCCTGAAGTCGTTGAGCCCAGACGAATAGACGGATCAGAGTTGTAAAGCTGCTCGTTAGAGGGCATCAACGTCACGAAGTCAAGACTATTCGATGCGAGAGCAAGAATAGTTCCGGTAAGCTCAAGGCCATAAAGGTGAGCGCGGTAAGTAGTATCAGAGAAAGCCGGGCCGACAACTGATGAGAAAATCGCCGGCATCGCCATTTGGTTCATACCATAAAGAATACCGTTGCAGCATATCTTTCGGTCGGTAACCTCATCCGGGTTTATATTAATAGGTGTACCGTAAGTGGTCTGCACATCCTCGCCGCCATTTCTAATTTCCTCCGGGAATAGAAGAAATGAATTTTTGGCGAATGACTGCATCACAAAATATTTGAGTATAAGCGGATCAAGATCATCGATTGATCCATAACCTCCCGCAGCAGTCCAAAAATTGCGGAAAAAGATGTCGAGCGCCGCATTAGTCGGAGCGAACACATTGTAACCGTCACGTTCAAGCACACTCAAGTTGGTCATATTCGCAGTCTTCTTTGCAGGCCATTCCCATGCGATAGGATAAAGATCGTCACCGTGGCTGTGAAGATAAACCTGATAGCCCAACGAGGCCATAGTTTCATCGTCGGCGAGTTCATAAACTGAATATGAATCGTAAATCGAAAGGAACTTTGAATAATCAGGATTTTCCTTCAATTCGCCGTAGATCGTATTGAGCGGTTCGATCACATGATCCACATGATACAGATAACCGTTGTCGGTAACCACGCTCTCAGTGTCGAGCACTTTCGCGTTAGCGATATTAAACACACCGTTAGCGCCGGTACCGGGCCATTCAGTATCGGGATAGAAATAGTTGTAGTTATAAGCGGCGTCAATCCCTTTCGTTTCAAACAGTTTATTGGAGAACACCGGCAAGTAGCGCTCATAATGGTATATATTAATGAGCGTGTCGCTGCTCGCATTAGGCGTCAACTTAACTGTAGCTTGTTCGATAGGATCCGAACAGTGGGTGCGGTGCTTATAATAATAACCCGCGCCGACCGCCTTTTCCGCTTCGGTGGCAGCGTCACCATCGTCAGGACGGAAATTCACCATCTTCTCCCAATTGAAGGCGTAATACATCAAGTGGTAGCCTATCAACTTGTTCAGATAGGCATGATCTTGAGCATCCAAATCTTCAATCGACGAATAGCCTTTTTCCGCAAAGAATTTCTGGAAAGCGGCGTTGTTGGGGGCAACAACAGTCAAAATGCTCTTTCCATCAACAATCTCCTTGTAGTCTGACAACTCCACGCCTTTCAAGAAGATGCTGTAATCAGCATCCGTTTGGAGCACCTCATAGGCATTGCCCTTGAGGAACACCGGCGGCTCGTAGTGTGAGCCGGAAGCGAGATCGTCATCCTTACATGAGCAAAGTCCGGCACACAATGCCAAACCCACGCCGGCCACGAAGGTTAAATGATTAATCTTCTTCATTTTAGATTGGTTTAGATTTAGTTTATTCTATATTTCACGGTTTCCAAGGTTGCTATACGCTGTGCATGACACACATATTAAGCCATGCTCAGCGGTATTAATGCAGTTTCACAAATAATATGCAAATATAAGTAAATATTTGTGTCTTGCAAAAAATTTGTTTTTAAAATCGTCGATTCCCCCATTTTTAATCATTTTAGAAAAATTTCAATAATATCGCTAATGGCGAGACCGAGTCACCACACCTCAACGCTTCACGCCTAAAAACCGCTTGCAAGATTCATCGAAGATTCGTATCTTTAACCACAAAAAAACGACACGAAAGGCCATGACTGACAAATACGGCTTAAGCGCTTATATACCATACGATTGCACCGTCGTGCTGCTATGCGGAATTTCAGGTTCCGGTAAAACTACTGTCGCCAAAGTGCTTGAGAAACAGGGGTTCGTCCACCTGTCGCTTGATGGAATAATGTGGGATGAATTCGGTGATTTTTCGCCGAATGAATTTATGGCTTATAGTAGTAAAGCCCACGAAATATTGATGGGGCGGCTGCTCGAAGTCCTCGGCACAGGAGGGAAAGCGACAGTCGACGCCACACTGTGCAAACGCGCCGTCCGGGATGAATATCGCGCTCTCCTCGACGCCGCAGGGGCGAAATACAGGCTCGTGTACTGCCATGCCGACCCCGACACCCTACGCGAACGGCTGCATCGACGCAACGCCAATCCGGGACAAGAGGCGGCAATGGTGACCGATGAAATGCTCGATAGATTCATCACCGGATTCCAAGCGCCGATGCCCGATGAGCCGCACATACTCCTTCCCGACTCATTGACCGCCGGATAGCTCAAAGAACCCATAGATTGAAACAGTGACATTTTTACAATTATTTTCTCGCAGATTCAAATTTTTTCTTGAATAATTTTGCTAATAAGCCCAAAAGCTGTAATTTTGTAGGCAATTTTTCCGCACAGGCTCGGGAAGAAGCTCCTATCGGATGCTCGCCTGACGGAGTTTAACCTGTAATATTTTAATTAACAGATGTACGCTATTGTAGAAATCCAAGGACAACAATTCAAGGCTGAAGCCGGAAAGTTCTTGTATGTTCACTACCTCGGTGATGACAAAAAAGAGGGCGAGACTGTAGAATTTGACCGCGTCCTTTTGGTTGATGCCGATGGAAACGTAAAGGTTGGCGCACCTACCGTAGAAGGCGCCAAAGTAGTATGCGAAGTGCAAACTCCGCTTGTTAAAGGTGACAAAGTTATCGTCTTCAAGAAAAAAAGACGTAAAGGCTATCGCCGCAAAAACGGCCACCGCCAGTGCTTCACCAAAATCGTGATTAAAGAATTAGTAGCTTAACCCATTAAAATCTTAAACGACATGGCACATAAGAAAGGTGTAGGTAGTTCTAAGAACGGTCGTGAATCAGAAAGCAAACGACTTGGTGTTAAGATTTTTGGTGGTCAGCATGCTAAAGCAGGCAACATCATCAAGCGTCAGCGCGGAACTGTTCACCATCCAGGTGAAAATGTCGGTATCGGCAAAGACCATACCCTTTACGCGCTCGTTGACGGCGTAGTAGTCTTCACTGAAGGCAAAAACGGACGCCGCTTCATCAACGTGGCTCCCGACGCTAAAGCTTAACCCGCAACACAGAAAACCCGAAATGAGGCGTGCAGCATATCAGCGCGCCTCATTTTGTTTTCCGCCCTACCTAACATGACAGAGAGTGCGTCAAAAATTGCGATGACGCAACAGAACAAAAGGAAATAAGCGACAAAATATATTTTAAATTATTTCCAATTTTTCCTATGGCTATTAGCGGATTTATACATAACTTTACCATCTAAATCATCAATTTTTGAAGAAAATGAACCGGAAAGGCAAACTATACTTCCGCTATGGCACAATGGGATCGGCCAAAACAGCTCTGCTGCTCACGACAGCCTACAACTTTGAAGAGCGAGGCATGACCTACGCCTGCCTGAAACCTATAATCGACACCCGCGAGAAGGACAGCGTGATAAGATCACGTATCGGAATTGAGCGCGCCTGCTCGTGGATATACCCTGACACCGACATTTACCAACTTGCCCAGGATATGTTTGAGCAAACAATGACCGTAATCGATTGGTTTTTGATTGACGAAGCCCAATTCCTTCATGCCGAACAAGTCGATCAACTGGCCCGCATAGTCGACGATTACGGAAGCAACGTGATCTGTTATGGTTTGCGCACCGATTTTCAGACCCACCTGTTTGAGGGATCAAGGAGGCTTTTTGAAATAGCCGACACCATCGACGAGATAAAAAGCACGTGCTCCTGCGGGCGCAAGACGATAGTAAACGCGCGCATTGATTCTGAGGGCGATTTCGTGACTGAAGGCGATCAACTTGAAATTGGAGGCGACGACCGATATATCGCCGTTTGCCGCAAGTGTTGGCGGAACAAACGCATCGAGCAATCCATTCGCCACTCGCTGCCGTTTAATGAGTCAACGATTATTTGACGCATCGCTCGATGAACCTTGAACGGGTTTGGATTGTATTATCTTTATTCATTGACTAACAAATGCTGACCTGTAGAATACTCAAAGCTGTTTCAGCTAAAATATTAGCTATATGCTTAATGATCGCATCCTTCGTACCCGCATCAGCGATCGACCTTCTCGACGAGGATTTAAACTACGTGATAACTTATAAATGGGGGTTGATCAACAAGGATGCCGCAACCGCAGTGTTGTCACTTCGCAATGACGGGCAATATTATCAGGCGAAACTGGCCGCGTCGACTCTCCCGTGGGCCGATAAAGTCCTAATGGTGCGCGACACGCTGATTTCAACCATGAACCGTCCATCATGCCTTCCGGTTGAATATCAAAAAATCACCCATGAAGGATCAAGATACGGCAACGACGTTGTAAAATTCGTCACCTCCGGAAACAATGTGACCGGCTATGCGACCCGCTTGCGTTCAAAAAACAACGGCCCCGTGAGCAAAAGCGACACCACCCTGCACGCAAAAAGTCCGGCGCTCGATATGCTGTCAGTATTTTATTATCTGCGCACATTGGATTTCGCATCTAAAAGCCCCGGTGCCACCGTCGATGTGTCAATCCTTTCCGGGAAAAGCGCTGAGAAACTGTCGGTAGCTTATAAGGGCATTGAAACAATCTCAGTCAACAATAAAACATACACCACATTTCATCTTGTGTTCTCCTTTACAATGAAAGGACAAGTATCTTCCGACGCAATGGATACTTGGATTACCGTCGACAACAGCCGAATCCCCGTTAAACTCGAAGGAGCGCTCCCATTAGGAAAGGTAAGAGCATTCTATACTGGAGCCTCTACTCGCTGACCGCTTTATGCGATTGATAAAAAACGGCCTTAAATCGCACAAATTCTCATCAACTTTGAGCAATCTGTCATAAATTATTGTTAATTTTGCAAAAAAATTCATTGATAATAGATATGAACCGTAAAGTCAGAGTTAGATTTGCGCCATCACCCACCGGACCGCTCCACATAGGCGGTGTGCGCACTGCCCTATACAACTATCTTTTCGCTCGCAAACATGGCGGCGACATGATACTCCGAATCGAAGACACCGACTCAACCCGATTTGTGCCGGGCGCCGAAGAATATATAAACGAAGCGCTCGCTTGGCTTGGCATAGAAATCGACGAAGGAGTGAAAGAGGGCGGAGCTTACGGCCCTTATAAACAGAGCGAGCGACGCGACATATATCGTGAACACGTCAAAATGCTGCTCGACAACGGAAAAGCATATATTGCCTTTGACACTCCAGCCGAGCTCGAAGCAAAACGAGCTGAAATACCCAACTTCCAATACGATGCGTCAACACGTATGTCGATGCGCAATTCGCTGACATTGCCAAAGGAAGAGGTTGACAAATTAATAGCCGACGGCAATAAGTATGTGGTGCGGTTTAAAATCGAACCGGGAAGGAATGTTGAAGTCAACGATATTCTGCGCGGAAAAGTTACAATAAATTCATCCGTTCTCGACGACAAAGTGTTGCATAAGAGCGCGGATGACCTGCCCACATATCACCTCGCCAATATTGTTGACGACCACCTTATGGAGGTGAGCCACGTAATCAGAGGGGAAGAATGGCTCCCGTCAGCACCACTCCATGTGTTGCTTTATGAAGCATTTGGTTGGAGCGACACCGCCCCTCAATTTGTGCACCTGCCTTTACTCTTAAAACCCGACGGAAAAGGGAAACTAAGCAAGCGCGACGGCGACCGTCTCGGATTTCCGGTATTCCCGCTTGAATGGCATCCGGAAGGGGGCGATATATCTTCAGGATATAGAGAATCGGGCTATCTCCCTGAAGCTGTCGTGAATTTTCTGGCTCTTCTCGGATGGAATCCCGGCGATGACACGGAGATAATGTCAATGGAACAACTGATTGACAAATTTGACTTCGCCCACTGTTCACGTTCCGGAGCCAAATTTGATTTTGAAAAGGGACGTTGGTTCAACCATGAGTACTTGCAAATGATGCCCGATGATAAGCTTGCGGAACTATTCAAACCGGTTCTCGCCGCCCATGGCATAGATTCGGAAAAATATTCCGATGAATACCTCGCCAAAGCTGTATCACTCGTTAAAAGCCGCATATACTTTGTAAAAGATTTGTGGGATCAAGCCAAATTCTTCTTCACCGCCCCCACCGAATACAATCCAAAAGACATCAAAAAACGCTGGTCGGAAGAGACTCCACGCATAATGACCGAGCTTATAGGAATCCTCGAAGGGATAACTGACTTCAGTTCAGCGGCTTCCGAGCCTATAGCGCTTGGTTGGATAGCCGAAAAAGGTTATCATCTCGGAAATGTAATGAACGCATTCCGCCTCGCCGTTGTTGGAGAATGTAAAGGCCCTCACATGTTTGACATCACCGAATTAATCGGTAAAGAAGAAACAGTAAAACGCCTTCAACGAGCCATAAACGAAATCGCAATCTGAGAGGAATGAATTCCATATACAATCTTGCTATTCGGTTGATGGGGTTCGGAATTAATGCCGGAGCCTGCCGCAACGACAAGCTAAAAAAACTTGCCGCAGGCGAGAAATCGGCATTGGCATATCTTCGTGATAAAATATGCTCCGAAGAACAATATATTTGGATTCATGCCGCATCGTTAGGAGAATTTGAGCAAGGACGGCCGCTCATCGAAAGAATCAAGAAAGAGCATCCCGAAAAAAAAATTCTTCTCACATTCTTCTCTCCGTCAGGTTATGAAGTGCGCAAAAACTTCTCTCAGGTCGATATTGTGAGTTACCTGCCGTTTGACCTCAAAAAACGAGTAAAAGAGTTCTTGGATATAGTCAATCCGAGTATGGCTATTTTTGTAAAGTATGAATTTTGGGGCAATTACCTAAGCGAATTAAAACGCAGAAACGTACCGACCTACATCATTTCAGCCATATTCCGCCCATCGCAGATATTCTTCAAGCCATGGGGAGGGATGTTTCGCAAAATGCTCCACTGCTATAACCACATATATGTACAGGACGAGCGTTCCCGACAGCTTTTGGCTAATATCGGCATTGACAAAGTGACAGTAGCCGGTGACACTCGTTTTGACCGTGTAACCGACATAATGGCATCTTGCACGAAAATACCTGAAATCGACAGCTTTATCGACAAAAAACGGCTCACGCTTGTCGCCGGTAGCACCTGGCAACCCGACGAAGCCCATATAATACCATACTTCAACTCCCACCCCGGCATTAAGCTGATAATAGCGCCTCATGAGGTGGATGAAACACGTATAAATGAGATCGCCGGGCAATTGAAACGCCCGTATGTGAGGATGTCAAAGACAACACCGCAAGAGGCCGCCAAGGCTGACTGCATCATAATCGATTGTTTCGGCAAATTGTCAAGCGCTTATACCTACGGCGATATCGCATACATCGGCGGCGGGTTCGGCGTGGGAATACACAATCTAAATGAGGCGGCTGTGTATGGTATTCCCGTAATTTTCGGTCCTAACCACAAAAAATTCAAAGAAGCATCCGACCTAATTTCTAATGGAGGAGGCGTATCATTCAGCGAAAATGCCGTTTTCAATGAAATTATGGACAGGTTCATCGGAGATAGAGACGCATTGCGCAAAGCGGGAAAAGCCGCCGGTGATTATATCAAGTCAAACATTGGCGCATCTGACATAATCTACGGCAACCTTTTCGGCGTTTGAACCGTTCATAATGATATATGGGATTTATCACTTCCGAAAATATAATTCTAGTCGGCTCAACCCTTCTCATCGCCGGAGTGCTTATCGGTAAATCAAGTTATCGATTCGGCTTGCCTTTATTGCTTATATTTTTGCTAGTCGGAATGATTTTCGGCTCCGATGGCATCGGTATCCAGTTCAGCGACATGGGCACTGCGCAATTCATCGGCATGATAGCCCTGTGCATCATACTGTTTTCGGGTGGTCTTGACACCAAAATTTCATCCATACGCCCGGTAATACTTCCCGGATTGCTCCTTTCCACAGTCGGAGTGCTTCTAACCGCACTGATTACAGGAGCGTTTATTTGGTGGCTTTCAGGCATGAGCTGGAGCAACATTCATTTCGCCTTCATTCCGTCATTATTGCTTGCCGCCACGATGTCATCAACCGATTCAGCATCGGTTTTCGGCATTTTAGGCAGTCAAAAAGTGGCTCTGCGAAATAATTTGAGGCCGATGCTGGAGCTTGAAAGCGGTTCTAACGATCCAATGGCCTATATGCTCACAATTCTGCTGATACAGGCATCGACGACACATGGGAATATGTCGATAGGCGCAATTCTGTTAGAACTGGTTCTACAGTTTGGAGTCGGCATTGCTGCAGGCTTCATCATGGGCAAATTCACGCTTTGGCTCATAAAAATTTATCGTTCACTCGGCAACAACGCCGACGTTCAGGAGGATCCGTCACAAGCCATATCGATGATTTCGATACTTATTATCGGGTGTGTATTTCTCACATTCGCCATTACGAATGATCTTGCGGGTAACGGCTACCTTGCCGTTTACATAAGCGGCATCATCATCGGCAACTCCGGATTGCAAGCCTATCGAGGCATTCCTAAATTCATCGGCGGGATGACGTGGCTTGCGCAAATAGTGGTTTTCCTGATGCTCGGACTGCTTGTAAATCCGCATGAAATGCTTGATGTGGCAGCCGTATCGCTACTTATTGGCGTATTCATGATCATCGTAGGGCGACCTCTAAGCGTGATGCTTTCATTAGCTCCGCTACGCAAGATATCTTTCCGCTCCAAGACCTTTATATCATGGGTAGGTCTCCGGGGAGCAGTCCCCATCATATTCGCCACTTACCCCGTAGTCGCTTCAGTGGAAGGAGCCGGACAGATTTTCAATATCGTATTTTTTGTCACACTGCTTTCTCTCTTGATACAGGGGACTACCGTAATCTCTTCAGCAAAAAAATTGAAACTAATAGACACAGAATCGCCAGAAGAAGATGAATTCGGGATAGAGATCCCCGATGAACTCCCGTCAACACTGCACACCGTCACTCTGACAAACCAGCATCTCGCCGGCGGCAACACTTTACGTGATATGCATATACCTGCCGGCTCATTGGTGATGATGATAAAGCGCGGCTCCCGGTATATTGTTCCTAATGGCTCTGTACGTTTAAAAGTTGGCGATTCTTTGCTCATAATAAAGGAGGAACCATCCCAATAACGTATATCGACAAATCTTCCAATTTGGCATAAAAAACGGCTTGCACCCCATAGGAATGATGCAAGCCGTAATACGTTAAAAATCACAGTACTAATTTAACCCCAATCCATCCAATCCTGCCGGGGTTCAACGGTCTGGTCAATCTTCACTGAATCAGTAGGCAGCGAGTCAGATACAAACAGAAAATGCATAATCAAAAATTGTTTTAGGTTTATCGTTAGTCTTAATGGTATTCACGGTAATTAAACGCTTTAAATTACCAAAAAGTTTTACGGTGTCACAATATTTTAAACCTTTTAACAATTTTATTTTATTGATTTAGCACAAATCAAATATTTTTCTGCTAATCAGCGAGTAAAGGAATGCGTTTAACTTTTATTAAACATTTCTTTTATCGAGCCTATTGAGCTTAGCACACTGGATGCTTCGTAAGGAATATAGACCGTTTTATTGTTCTGGCCTGAAGTCATCTCACGCAAAGTTTCGATATATTTAAGTGCGAGCATATATGTCGCAGGGTCAGTGTTGGACGCCTTTATCGCATCAGCCACACGCATTATAGCCTCAGCTTCAGCCTGCGCGGTAAGCACCTTAGCTCTAGCCTCTCCTTCCGCCCTCAATATTTCAGCTTCCTTTATTGCAGTGGCCTGGTTAATCTGAGATTGCTTGTCACCTTCCGACAGAAGAATCACTGACGTTTTCTGCCCTTCAGCATTTAGAATCTCGGCGCGGCGATTACGTTCGGCCTGCATCTGTTTTTCCATCGCCTCACGCACGCTCTTAGGCGGCGTTATATCCTGCAATTCAACACGGTTCACCTTAACGCCCCACTTATTCGTCACTTCATCGAGAATGGCTTGAAGACGTGAATTTATTGTATCGCGAGAAGTCAACGTCTGATCGAGTTCAAGTTCTCCAATCACATTTCGCAGCGTCGTCTGAGTGAGCTTTTCCAATGCGTTAGGAAGATTATCTATCTCATACACCGCCTTCTTAGCGTCGACAATCTGGAAATAAAGCAACGCGTTTATCTCAGTGGTGACATTATCCTTAGTTATGACTTGCTGAGACGGGAAATCATATACCTGCTCTCTGAGGTCGATTGTAGTGGATGATGTCATCTTTACGATTTGACGGCCGTTGACTGTAGACTCTACACGGCGCGTGTAAACGACTTTAGGCTTGTCGATAAACGGCCAGATAATATTAAGCCCGGGAGAAAGCACGCTGTGGAATCGTCCCAGCCGCTCCACAACACGAGTTTCGGACTGAGGCACAATCTTTACACCTGCCGATACCACAATTATCACGGCAAGAACAAGCAATCCGAGAAGGACAAAAGTTTCCATACAAAAATTTTTAAATTGGTTTTACAATAAGAATTATGCTGTCATATCCGGTTACCTTAACCGACGTTCCCGATTCAATAGCTTCGCCATTATGACTACGGGCCTGCCAACTGTCGCCGTCAATACGAACACGGCCGAGAGCATTGTCCGGAATTGCGGCCTCTACAGCGACCTCTCGCCCTATCAGAGCGTCCATATTGCTATTATAAGCTTCACGATGAGCGCGCGCTTTACGCAAGCGGTTTACAAACGGAGCAAGAAAAATAAATGCGAGAATTACTCCAACGACCACCCCTATAAGCTGCCATTGGAACGAGCAGCCCGACAAATCCATCGCCGAAGCGACAATGCAGCCAACACCTACGCAAAATGTAGCTATCCAACCGGTCAGAAGCTCAATCACCAACAATAAAGCGGCACCGATGAGCCACATAATCCAAAGAGATATAATACAGTCCATCACGTATAGAATTTAAGTTCAATCAACAAAACGCTTCGTGAGATCGCTGTATGCGTCAATGCGGCGATCTCTCAAAAACGGCCACCACCGCCTCACATTTTCAGAGCGGTTCATATCAATATCGATAATTTCTGTAACCTCCGAATCGGCAGGGGCGCGGAATAGGAATTCGCCTTGCGGCCCTGCGACAAATGAGTTTCCCCAAAAACGGATACCGTTGGTTTGACCCGATGGATCAATTTCATGACCGACACGGTTGACCGTCACCACCGGCAAACCATTGGCTACGGCGTGGCCGCGCTGCACAGTCACCCAGGACTCCAATTGACGGGCTTGCTCCTCCGGAGTATCGGAACTCTCCCACCCTATCGCAGTAGGATATATCAGCAGTTCCGCACCATGAAGCGCCATCAACCTCGCCGCCTCAGGATACCATTGATCCCAACACACGAGCACGCCGAGACGCCCTACTGATGTGTCGATAGGCTTGAATCCGAGATCACCGGGAGTAAAATAAAATTTTTCATAATAAGCAGGATCGTCAGGGATATGCATTTTTCTGTATTTTCCAGCCACAGAACCGTCTCGTTCAAAAACTACCGCAGTGTTATGATACAAGCCCGGAGCACGGCGTTCAAACAGCGATGTCACAATCACCACACCTAAATCTTTAGCAAGCGACGAATAAAATTCCGTTGTCCCAGATGGGAAATTAACCGCCAAATCGCAAAGATCGGTTGATTCAGTTTGACAAAAGTATAACGAATCGTGCAACTCTTGATTCACGATAAGCTCCGCTCCGTCGGCGGCAAGTTTCCTCATTTTATCGGCAAGGCGCCGACGATTATCACTAATATTTTCTGTATTGGCCTGTTGAATTATTCCGACCTTTAGCAATCTTGGATTCATATAGGCAAAATATCATTAGGTATCTGCATTGTGACGCAGTGCAACGACCCATGCTGCTTAATCAATGCCCGGCAATCGATTTTCTTTATCTCATGGTCAGGAAATGAGATTTTCAGCAACTGAGCCGCAAGTTCGTCATTCATTGGCTGACCGTATACAGGCAACAACACGCTCTTATTCATTATCAAAAAGTTGGCATAAGTAGCCGGGAGTCTTTCGCCATTTTCATCATAGATAGGTTCAGGCAGCGGCAACTCTATAAGGTTATACGGTTTTCCCTCAGAATCCCGCATCTCCATTAACTGCCGTTTCATGGCCTGCAACTCCTCGTAATGTTCGTCGGATGCATCGTTACACCCCACATAGATTATTGTGTCATGCGGAGCAAGACGCGCCAGAGTGTCTATATGGCTGTCGGTGTCGTCGCCGGCGAGGTAGCCGTGATCAAGCCATAATACCTGTTTTAGACCGAATCTCACTTTTAGATACTCTTCTATGCGGTCGCGCGACATCTCCCCGTTGCGGTTAGGGGACAACAGGCATTTCGACGTAGTGAGCAGCGTGCCTCGCCCGTCGCTTTCCACAGAACCGCCTTCCAAGATAAAACCGCGGCAATTTTCATACTTGGCGCGCAACACTCCCAAATCCACAAGCCGCATCGTAAGCAAATTATCCTTATCGGCCGCAAATTTCAATCCCCACCCGTTGAATCCGAAATCAAGCAATCGGGGCAAACCGCCTTCAATGATGGTTATAGGACCGAAATCACGCACCCACGTATCGTTTGTAGGCAATTCGGCATAAATAATATTATCTTGATTGGCATCCAAGAGATGCGGAGCGGCAAGCCCTTTATCGGGCACAATCACAACCACCGGTTGCTCTTCGGCGATCGCGGTCACAATCTCAACAAAACAACTTGTCACCTCATCAAGCATATAAGCCCAGTCAGTGCCGGGATGGGGCCATGACACCATCACCCCACCCTGCGGCTCCCACTCGGCCGGAAATCTTCGTGAAATTTCAGAATTATTCATCATTAAAATCATTCAGATGGTCATATATTGAATCTTGTGATTCAAGATACTCTTCGCAAAAATCAATAAACCCCATTTTCTCGCTGCTTCCTACTGCGTCACACCACTCTCGGTATTCTTCATGGAGTTCGTTATCTTCGTGAATCATTTTCTTAAATTCAGCATCGGCAATATCTATGCTCCTATACTGCTGCAACAAATCACGAAACAGTTCTGTAATGTCGTTCATAATCGGTTAAACGTCTGTAAGGCTCGGACTTATTAATTTCCTTTCAAATATACAATTCTATGCGGTTTTTACCAAATCTTTCATCAATTATTATCCAAATAATATGGCGATACTATATTCCGGTAAGCCGGAGTGTTGACCCTAAGTTCGGAGAAGACACAGGGCACATCGCTCGGTGTGAACTCCCATAATATCCGTGTTGGAGCCGCAGCGGCTTGCTTTGTGAACACCTTCACACGGCGGGCAAGATTAAGGCCGGCAAACGCCGCACCGACAAGAATGTCATCCTCCCTATCGGCAGGAGAGATGAAACATAGGCGCCCGCGCTCCGACAACATTCCCGCCGCACGGCTTATAAGTGTTTCAACCGTAAATACATCGCCATGCCGAGCCATCGCCCGCTTTTCATCAGGCGATTTCAGCGTAGTGGCAAAGTATGGCGGATTGCTGACTATAAGATCGACTCCACCATCATGCGTATATTTCATAAAATCATCTTCGACAACCCGAATACGGTCGCTCCACGGCGACATCGCCGCATTTAACTGAGCCTCACGCGCCGCCGCGCCGTCAATTTCCACAGCGGTAATCATAGCCTCAGGAGCCCTTTGAGCCACCATAAGGGCAAGCAACCCCGTGCCGGTTCCGGCATCCAGAACGGATTTCACTCCGGCGACATCGACCCATGCGCCAAGCAAAACAGCGTCAGTGCCGACTTTCATCGCGGCGCAGCTATTATTAACCTCAAATTGCTTAAATCTGAAAACTGATTCCCGTTTACTATTTTCTCCCATACGCAAGCAAAGGTAAACATAATGCGTCAAAAATTGGTTATATTACGATAAATTGTTGTAACTTTACATTCCTAAAAAAATCATCAAAATGAATATCACTTCAGCCAAATTCGAGATAAGCAACAGCAACGTGAGGAAATGCCCCGCCACCTGCCGACATGAATATGCCTTCATTGGCCGGTCTAATGTGGGCAAGTCTTCACTTATCAATATGCTCACCGGCCAAAAAGGGCTTGCGATGACATCCTCAACACCCGGCAAGACCACCCTCATCAACCATTTCCTCATCAATGATGAATGGTATATTGTTGACCTGCCCGGATATGGCTACGCTCAACGCGGCAAAAGACAGCAAGCTGAAATAAAGAAAATCATTGAAGACTATGTGCTTGAACGTGAACAGATGACCAACCTGTTTCTGCTCATCGATTCCAGGCACAACCCACAGAAGATCGACCTTGAGTTCATGGAATGGCTCGGAGAGAACGGGATTCCATTTTCAATCGTGTTCACAAAACTCGATAAGCTATCGCACACAGCCGGTAAAATCCAGACTGCTAAATATCTCGACTTACTGAAAGAACAGTGGGAGGAATTGCCGCCGGTATTCTATACATCAAGCACTGACCGCCGAGGGAAAACCGAGCTTCTCGACTATATAGAAGAGCTCAACAAGCTCCCCCTGCCTTGCAAAGAGTGGCAGGAAGAATAGTTTCGCAACCGTTATGGAAGAAAAATACCTTACACCTGAGGAGAAAACACAGTTTCTCACATCATTCCGCCGACTTCTGACGTTAACAAAAGATGTCGCCCTCGCTGACGACACGCGCCGCATAAAGGGCATCATCTCCGAGGGTATAAAGGAAAACCATTACCGCAGAGACCGCTATGGGATAAATCCAGCCATACACAACCTCGAAACCGCCACGGCGCTGTGCGAGAAAATCAGTCCCGACCGCAACATGGTCATCGCCATCCTGCTTTTCAACCTGTGCAAATCCGAATTTATCGAAGAGGAGGAAGTGGAGAAGCAATGGGGCGCCGACATAGCTAAATTGATAAGAGGCCTGCTGAAAGTGTCGACTCTTTATAGCAAACAAGCGGCAGTGGAAAGCGACAATTTCAGAAAATTGCTCCTGACTTTCGCCGAAGATATCCGCGTCATTATTATCATGATCGTGGATCGTCTCGTGCTGATGCGCGCAATAAACCATCATTCCAACGAAAAGATGTTGCACGACGTGGCCTACGAAGCCAATTATCTGTATGCGCCTCTTGCCCATCGCCTCGGGCTTTACGCCATTAAGTCCGAGCTGGAAGATATGTCGTTGAAATACACCAACCGCGGCACCTACACCGAAATAGCCCGCAAACTTAATGAAACAAAAAAAGAGCGCGACGCTTATATTGAGGAGTTCATAAAGCCCATAAAGGAGAAGCTCAACTGCACGCCGTTGAAATTTGAGATCAAGGGCCGAACCAAATCGATATATTCAATCTGGAACAAGCTTAAAAAGCAGAAAAACGACATTGAGCATATATATGACCTCTTTGCTATTAGAATAATTATCGATAGCCGCGCGGAAAATGAAAAAAGCGACTGTTGGCTCGCCTATTCAATAATAACAGACCTATATCAACCCAATCCGTCAAGAATGAAGGACTGGTTGAGCATTCCCAAAAGCAATGGTTATGAATCACTGCACATAACCGTTTATGGGCCGGGCGAACGATGGGTGGAAGTGCAGATACGCACTAAGCGTATGGATCTAATAGCCGAAAAAGGCCTTGCCGCGCATTGGAAATACAAAGGCGTGAAAAGCGAGAGCAACCTCGACGCATGGATGAACAACGTGCGCGACATTCTCGAGACGGCGGAAACCGGCCCCATGGAGCTAATGAAGAATATGAAGATGGACATCTACGACAAAGAGGTGTTTGTCTTCACCCCAAAAGGGGATTTGTACAAGCTTCCCTTCGGAGCGTCACTTCTCGACTTTGCGTTCCACATACACACCAACCTTGGTATGCACTGCACAGGCGGCCGTGTCAACGGCAAAAACGAACGCCTAAACTATAAACTTAAAAGCGGTGACACTGTGGAAATATTCACCTCCACATCGCAAGTGCCAAAACTCGATTGGCTCGCATTTGTCGTCACTTCAAAAGCCCGCAATAAGATACGTCAGAGCGTGCATGAGATGGCCAACAGATCAGCTTCGCTCGGAAAAGAGCTCGTGGAACGGCGTTTCAAAAACCGCAAAATTGAGATGAAAGAAGCCACTATAATGAAAGTCATAAAAAAGATGGGCTACAAAACTGTAACCGATTTTTATGACGCTGTGGCGGCAGAGACTCTTGATATAACCGACATAATGACCGAGTATGAAGCCGTTGAACGTAAAGCTTCAGAAACCGCTGAGATAAGATCGGCCGAGGAATTCCAACTCATAAGCCAGGAAGAGAGCGGAAACTCATCAGATGTGCTTGTAATCGGCGATAATATCAAGGGAATCAACTACAAGCTGTCAAAATGCTGCAACCCTATTTACGGGGACGACGTATTCGGCTTCATTTCTTCAGAAGGGGTCATAAAGATTCATCGCACAGATTGCCCGAACGCCGCGCACATACGTGAAAACTATCCATATCGTCTTATAACAACGAGATGGTCGGGGAAAATAGGCGAACAATTCGGAGCCACATTGCGCATAATTGGCCACGACGATATAGGTATCGTAACAAATATCACGTCAATAATTTCAAAAGAGAAAGACACCTCTTTGCGCAGCATCGCTATTTCCTCTGACGACGGCATTTTCCAAGGAACTCTTGTCGTGGGGATAAAAGACACGACCGCGCTTAATAACCTTATAAAGAAACTAAAAACAGTGAAAGGAGTAAAAGATGTACAACGCAGCAAGTAAACTTATAGCCATATCGACAATTTTGTTAGCCGCATCATGCGGCGGCGGAAAAAGCGCCAACGAAGCTGACATATTGGTGAATCAAGCCGATTCGGCAGTAGCAGCCGGCGACTTCGCTTTAGCTACCGAGATCCTCGACACTCTCAAATCAAAATATCCATCGGAGATAAAAGCGCAACGCGCGGGAATGAACATCAAAGCGCGCGCCAACGAAGGAATGATAAAGGAGGAATTGCAATCCACCGACAGTCTTGAGGCCGTCTATGCTCATCGTCGGGATTCATTGAAAGAATATTTCACGTTTGTCGACAATCCTGAGCTTGTAGAGGGATTTTATGTGATTAAGGAATACAAATCCTCCACTCTGTTCTCCCGCAGCGGTTTGGAGGCGCGCGTAGCTCCCGACGGACAGTTTTATATGATTTCATCACTGGCGGGAAATCCCGTGAAACACACCTCCATCACCGTTTCATCAGATGGTGAGAGCGCATCTTCAGCGAGCGTAGCTTACGACGGCGACCGAAACTATCGTTCAGGCGATACGGAGATGATAACATTCATCAGTTCGGAATGTGATTCCATAGGGAAATTGATGTCAAAAAATCCCGGGAAACCGGCTAAAATCATATTTAGCGGCTCTCGATCCTCCTCTATGCCGCTTTCCCGTAATGACGTTAAATCAATAGCTCTCGCCTACGATTATTCTGAAGCCATATTGATGTCAAAAAGGCTGGCAGCTAAGAAAGAGCTTCTTGACAAGCAGTTGATGCTCGCCCGCGATCAGGCGGCGCGCACAGCGCTTACTGAATAATGCATTATTCAGTAAGCAGTCAAGTCAAACGTCATCAATACGCCACGCCGTTGATTGTGACATCATTGATGATGCAATTTTCAATATTCGATGTGTTGAATGAATCTGACGGATCAACCGCAGTAATGTTCTCAAACACGAAATTTCTAAGAGTATAGTCGTCAGTTTTGCGATCACGGTAGAAGTCTCGCTTACATTCAAGATCGCAGTTACGCGCAATCACGTTGTCAACTCCCGACGACGGCATAGGATCACGCTCCACTTTATCAAAAAATTGAGTCCAAGTCTGCACTTCAATTGCGCAGCGAACACGCCCGCGGGCGCCATCTATCAGCACGTTGCGATACTGCTGCGGAGTGTCGGGGCGCATCTTGAAAAGCAGCACATGATACGTATCCTGAAATTTGCAGCCATTCAAAATCACATTTGTGCAATCCCAAGCCTCGCTGCCAAACGTCACACCGGCATTGGTCTTTCCGAAAGTGCATTTGTCAACAATCACTCTCGCCACCGGTCCGTTGCCGGCAATGGTGTCAACATAAGTGCCCTTTCCCCCTTTAAGGCACACGCCATCATCGTTCACATTCATATAGCATCCGCTGATCAGCACATCGTTGCACACGTCAAGATCAATAGCGTCGGTGCTTGGGCCTTTAGGATAGCCGTCAGTGGGCGCGAGAATCGTAACGTCGACATATTTAATGCGCTCGCAATTATACAGATGATTGGTCCAGAATCCGGAGTTCAACATGGTTATGCCATTGACCGAAACATCTTTGGAATTGGAGATGTAAACCATGCGGGGACGCAACGCCTCAAGATTGGTACATTTACGGTTCACTTTGCGGCGCAACCAGAATTCGTCATAAAAACGGTAGCCGTTGCCGTCAATTGTCCCTTCGCCGGTGATGGTGAAGCCATCGCAATGATCGGCGTTGACAAGCGCCGCGAAATAATCTATAGTCTGCCCCTCAAGGCGGGTCTTTACAATCTGGTAGTTGGTTATAGAATCACTGCCTTTAAGGCGAGCGCCTTTTTGCAAATGCAGATGGGTTCCCGGTTTAAAAAATAGGGAACCGGTGAGATATACCCCTTCCGGAATCACGATAACACCGCCTCCATTGGCAGCGGCAAGGTCAATCACTTTCTGGATGGCTTCGGTTTGAATAATCGAGCTGTCACGCGCGACACCATGGTCGGTTATAACATACTTTTTGCCCAATTTATTCACATCCACCTTCTTAGCGTCGTTAAACCAGGCGGGAACATCGCTTCCGTCAGGAAATTTAGTAAATGCGGCATTCGCGGCCGCACATGCCGACATAGCAAGAATCACGGACAGGACAATGGTTTTTAGATTCATGATTATTGGTTTTAAGTTTTTTACAAAGATAAACAAAATATTTATAACTCGGCAAAATGTGTTATATTTGCAACTTTCATTCAAGCTGATTATGACACACAACGACTCGCACAACAAAGTCGACATCATAAGGCACGTCACATGGATAGGCTTTTGGGTAAACGCCGTGCTCATGGCGTTAAAGCTCGCATTTGGCTATTACGGACATAGCGACGCCCTTGTCGCCGACGGTTTTCATTCCATGAGCGACTTTGCCACTGATTTTATCGTGCTTGTGATGGTGGGTATAGCCTACAAACGCGCCGATTCAACGCACCCCTACGGACACGGCAAATTTGAAACATTCGCATCGCTGCTCATCGCAGTAGTTTTATTTGGCGTCGCAATAGGCATAGGCTATGGCGGAATTAAAACCGGCATAATGTACCTTCACGGCGAAGCGCTTCCACGGCCTGACGTTTGGACTATTATTGTAGCCATTTGCTCTATCGCAGGCAAAGAATGGCTTTTCCGATACACATTGGCTATCGGTAATTCAATAAACTCGGCGGCGCTTAAAGCCAACGCATGGCACCACCGCAGCGACGCAATATCATCAATTGCGACGCTGGCAGCAGTGGCCGGATCATATTTCTTAGGGGTGAAATTCAGAGTGCTTGATCCGATAGCGTCAATCATTATCGGTATTTTCATCGCCGTGTCGGCATATCAAATAGGACGCCCGGCCGTCGATGAACTACTCGAACGCTCTCTTCCCCAAAAACAAGTGGACCGAATACGCAATATAATAATGTCGGTCGACGGAGTGCTCGGGCTTCACAAATTAAAGACACGCCGCTCAGGACATTTCCAGATAATCGACGTCGACATAAAGGTCGATCCCGACATATCAGTAACCATGGCCCACGATATAGCCACACACGTCGAGCAATCGCTGAAAAAACAGCTCGGCGACGATCTGTTCATTTATATCCACATCGAACCGTTTCGCGCCAACAAAGGAGCGAAAACGGAATAAGAGCATCAATCAGGATAGCTGAACACCCTTGAGGAACGGCATCTGAGGCCATAACCGTCAGTAGCGACCACATCGACGCGGTGCGTGCCCTCTCGATACTTTTCAGGAAGCGACACACGCCATAATTGCGGGCTGGCGATGCGGCGGAATGGATTGCGCCGGCTATGTTTGGTGGGATAAATCTTCCGGCTGTTAAACTCCCGCATCCGCTCCACATTGGGATCCATCTCTTTCACCTTTTCCGCATAAAATCGGTCTGTTCCATCGACCGTGGCAACCACCGCAGTGCTGTCGCAACCGCCATAAACAGTAATCAACATCTCCCCTCGATCCAATTCCTTAAGGCCGGGGATATATGACTGTATCGTATCGATGCCCGAAACCCATATCGTGGCTTGCCTACCGTCATCCTGCGACGTAGCTTTATATCGGAATTCATAGCCATCAGGGGTAAACTCAAAGCGGAAATATCCTTTTGGAGTGCCGCACTGCATCAATGCCGATGGAATCCCTTCCCAATCCTTTTCACCGACCCACCAGAATCCGCATGAAGCTCCTCCCACAAGCTCATGGACAGTCACATCATCACCTTGATGGAAATAGCGCGCCACGGCGTGCATGTGGCCTGTCAACGCCAAAATATCGCCCCGTCCGGCCAATCTATCCATAAGCGCTTTCCTATTGGACGTATGCGCCAACGGAATATGTGTCGTTATGACTATACGGCGGTCGGCAGGCAATATTCGCATGAGATTATCGACAAAACGCAATTGCCGGTCATCAAATTCGCCCCGATAAGAGCGGGCGCCATCGCCATACACATTGTTTAGCGCCACAAAAGTCACATTCCCCTCAGTAAAAGCATAGACCGGCGCGCCAAACTCACGGCTGAAAGAGGCCGTTTGCCGTGTACGCACCGAATCAACATCACGGTCATGATTGCCCACCATCGTCCATGAATCTACCGGAAGCATCTCCATCATTGAACGCAACCGCGGATATAATGCCAAGTTATTGTTCACCAGATCGCCAAGCCAAAGATTGAACGCCGCCACGCTATCGTTCATAAGCTCAGGCCAGAGAGTGCGCGCGGCATAATCAAGCTCCTGTATATCTCCTACCTGCACATCACCTATCACATTCACGGAAAACCGGTTATTGACAGAGCGCTTGGCTATAGTGAAGTCAATATCACTTTGATTTGGACGCTCGGGGTCGATAAACTTAAACGCCACATTCCCCACTTTTGAACCATCGGCCATCTTCCAGCCGCCGTCAAGAATCGGGAATACGCTCATATCATCGATGACAGGCAGCGCGAAACGCCCCTTGCTGTCAGTGATGACGATCGTATCACCATTCGACACAGCTATCCCCTTTTTACCTTTTCCATCCTCGGTATGCACCACACCACTCAACATTAAAGCTGCGGCAAGCAATAACGATGTAATCATAGTTTAAAATAAAAAAACAGGGGAGCGCACGTGAGATAATCCTCATTATGCGCCCCCACATAGCCATTATGTATACTATAAATTAGTCTTTAGCAGCATATTTAAGCAATACGATGTTGTCGTCAGTGCCGGTATAACTGATATAAGCCTCGCCATTGTCGCAGAATGAGATATTGATGTCATCGGCAGTTTCGGCTGAGATAGTTTCAGGATCAGTCCACTGCTTGGTCTCGTTATCGAAATATTGTACCTTAGCAAGCTTGTCATTCTTATAATCACAATAAGCGAAGAACACAGTCCCGTCAGGAGCGACTGCGATTTTTGCCGCGATATGAGAATCATTCGCAGCAACCGAATTGAGGACAGTGCCGCCAACAAGAGTCCAATCCTTAGTGTCAGGGCTATATTTCAGCACTTTAAATCTCATATCTTTGTTATCTCCGGTTGTAGAGTCATCAGCGGTAAGAAGATATACCGTGCCGTCATTTGTAGCTACGATGCTGGCTGCACTCGTCATAAGAACCGGAGCTTGAGTAGCGCCGTCATCAAGATAGTTGCTTCTCAATGCAGTCCATACGCCATCCTTATACTCAACCACTGAATACTTATAGTCCGGATATGTGATAGCATATAGATAAGCGGCATTATCAGTTGTAGTCACACATTCTACAGCAGCGGCACTTATACCGACAGTTGACAAGGAGTTGGTGGACCAACTTCCACTCTTGTAGATGGAAGCATACATTTCTCTCTTCGCAAAAGAGCCGTAGTTTGCATTAACAATCATAGGAGCTATAACCTCTGAACCGATAACGCCAATTTGAACCTTGGAAGGCACGAATCCGGCGATACCGGCATTACCTACATTAGCCCAGCTTGAGCCGTTGAACGACATAACGGTAGCTGCTGATTTAACCGGATCAGAGATTGAGCCGTCAGAGTAGATGTAATAAGGTGTACCGTTATTGCTGATAGCAAAGTCGAAACGATTACTGGTTACAGCTCCACTCTCGCCATTAACATCGCCTACGCCTACAAATGCGCCATCCACATACTTTATTACCGCAACTTTCTTGTCAGCCTTAGTCTGATATGCGACATACGGAACATTGTCAACGGGATTAATCTTCATAACAGGGCTGCCTGAGGGGACAACCTCTGTGAAGCGAGCCACTTCTGTCCATGCATAGTTGGAAGCCTTCTCTACGCTTACTGTGTATCTAACATTCTGTGAACCGTCAGAGTTGCTGATGATATAATCAACCTGAGCATCAAAATCGTTGGCAGTAACGCCGCTCTGCTGAGTAACTCCATTAACTGTCACTGTGTTGCCATCGCCAACTGTGAAAGTGGCAATCAAAGATGACTTATCGGCGAATGCCGGCATTGTCACCTTAACGGTCTTGTCGATGTCAGAAATCACACCAACATAGTCAGCCGACAACACTTCGGCATTGTCAGCCGCTTTGAATTCAAACGAGAGCAACTCGGGAGCGGGAATCACATCCGGATCCAGTCCCTCATCATCATTGTCATCGCAAGATGTAAATCCGAATGACAGAGCTACTGCCATTACGGTCATCCATGAATAAAACTTTTTCATCTGTAAATAAAATTAATTAAAAATATATGTAAAACATCAGTTATTATCTTCTTCTTTCGGGTATAGTATGGCTTCGGTGTAGGATGCCGTGTCGAGCAATCGCTTGGCGAATTTTGAGATGTCGTCGGCAGTCATTCCGGCCACAATCGTCTCATAATTATTCAAGTAATCCCAATCCTCCTCGCCGTTGAACACCGAATTTCTGATCCAAGAGCCCCAAAAGGCGTTTTTCTGAAGATTCAGCTTGTGCTCCTTTATCAAATTGAGTTTGACGTCGCGTATCATATCTTCAAATTGCTCGGGATGCTCATAGAGAGTGTTTAGCTCCTCACGCGTGGCGACAAGGAGCGTGTCGACATCCTCAGGCTTGCACACAAACGAGATGGAGGTTCTCGACAAGGGCGAGGGATACAATGTGGAGCTTGACGATACGCTCACGCTGTAGATCATACCCATCTCCTCTCGCAATCGGCCCAACAACTTTGTGCGGAGAACGTCCTTGAGCAACCCTGACTTTATCGACATTATATTCTGGCTTTCAGGCAGGGAATCCTGTTGATATACCAGTATGACGGATGCTTTGGGAGTGTCGCCGGTGTGACGGTGGAGCACTTTGCTCTTATATGACAGCGGCTCGCGCCCTGTGATCCAACGGGTGTCAATCTCCCCTTTAGGAAGCGCTCCGATATAATCGGTTATGAAATGCTTAATCGAATCAAGGGGCGTGTCGGCGAGAATGACAAATGTGTATCCCGATGCCGGGCCGAAGAATCGGTTGTGTATCGGAAGAATATCATCCGCGTTCACGCAATTGTCGATAATGGAATCGGTAAGCTCCGCATTTGAGTAGTTTTTGCCATTAAGCGTAAACGACACCTCTTCACCAAAAATCTCTCCGGGGGTCTTTTGCTTGGTGCGGTAGCTCTCCTTTGTCTTATCAATCGTCTGTTGATACACTTCCATGTCAAGACGAGGATGCATCCACTTGGCATACATAAGGTCAAACATCATCTTCGCGTCTTTCAGATAGGCAGAGCCGATGATACCTGTGCGCGTATTGTCGGGGAGGAGAATCATACTTGCCGAGTTGCCCGCTTTATAATAATTTAGAGCGTCGCGCGACATCTCGCCGGCTCCCGACAGCCCAACTATAGAGCGCGCGAATATGCCGCTGTAATATTGCAATGAATCAAGGGTGTACATACCGCCTTTGCGCAATGCGGTAATCGAAATTTTGTCCTTGTCGATATCTGACCGGCGGAATATGACGCGGGCGCCGTTGTCAAGCGTCATGTCAACCGCGTCGATCTGCGGGATGGCTTTCGTGCTGACAATCTTTCCGGGAGCGGCAACGGAACAGAGCGCGTCGGTGACATCCACAGTCTTTCCGTAAGGAACAGCCGGCATGGCATAACCGCCGGTGACAGCTCCCAATAACGCCTTGTCGTCGCCAAACTCGTCAAACACCTTGCTGTTTCCGCGCAGCAGCACACGAAGGCCGCGCTTCCCGTTATTCAACTCGTGAAGAGCCGACACGATGCTCAACGAATCAATCTTAGGCAACGCGTTCTTGAGCAATTCAAGCTCATCTTTCCGTGACACGAGCTTATTGCCGGTGTAGAAATCGGCATAAATCTCATCCATAATCTTGATGGACTGCGACGACTGCCCCACATCAACTTTACGCTGCATATTTGACAAAATCTCCTTCTTAGCCCGCTCAATCTCCTGGGTTGTGAATCCGTATGCGAGTATCTGGTTGCGGTGATTGATAAAATCCTGCAACCCTTGCCCCATTTTGCCCGGAACAAGTTCCACCGATTCAACAAACACGCCGGTCGCATTCAGGAATGAGGACTGGCTCATGGAACCTTTCTTATAGGCTGGATTTGAATAGGAATAATCCCCAAAACGCTGCTTGATAAGGCGGTTGATCACGCTACGCATAAGATAAGCGTCGTAGTCGGAATCGTTAGCCACAGGATCCGGCAGCGGAATGAGCCTGATTATATCCATCTCAATCTTATTGAGCCTGTCGTCAGTGAATATCGTGGCGCTGTCAGCGGCGTACGGCTCTATAAGATATTGCTTCCAATCAGGGGCGTTGTCGCCTGATATTTTTCCGAAACGGTCATGTATGATACTTTCAATCTGCTGAGGATCGACATCTCCGCTGACAGCGACAGCCATCAACGACGGATGATACCATTTCTTATAAAAATCAGCAATCTCTCGGCGGTCGCAATTTTTTATTATCGCCGTGTCGCCGATGGTGATGCGTTGCGAGTAGCGTGAATCGTTAAGCAACGCCATGAGAAACACATTGTTACCTTCACGGGCGGCATCTCTTTTTGAAAGCCACTCCGACATGATGACGCCGCGCTCTTTCTCCACTTCAATCGAATCGATCGACAATCCTGCGGCCCAGTCGGCAAGTATCATCATCGTTGAATCAACCATCGCAGGGTCGGAAGAGGGTAATTGCAACTTATAGACCGTCTCGTTGAATGAGGTGTGAGCATTTAAATCGGCCCCAAATTTCGCGCCCTTGCTTTCAAGGAACCTCACCATGGCGTCGGCCGGAAAATTTTGACTTCCGTTAAACGCCAAGTGTTCCAAAAAATGAGCGAGACCTTTCTGGCGCTCTGTCTCATACACTGATCCGGCTTTGATAAAAAGACGGTAGACGGCCTCTCCTTTCGGATTGTCATTCGGATAGATATAGTAAGTCAATCCGTTGTCGAGTTTACCCGTCACCAGCTTCTCATCATATTTAAGCGGGGTAGCCGCGACAATCGGCAGAATACCGACGGCTCCCATCAAAGCGATTATACCAAAATATAATCTTTTACACATCTCTGTAACTATAAATAGATTTATGAATGGATTCAGTTAGGGATTTTTCTTCTCTATCACAACTTCACGCTTCAGGCCGTCGGGTCCGGGGACGCCAACAGTGAAACCCATATTATTGTCGGTAAGGCGTATGGTCAACGTATTATCCTTATTGGGATCCACAGTGTTGGGTTTCCACCTGATTCTTATTGACATATCATATATTCCGGGAAGGAATGTGAGTGAATTTCCTTGTGTGACAACTTCAAAATCACGGCCGGCCTGAAGACCGTCGCCGGCAATAATCTCGAAGTTGACAACGAAATTCGTAGTCAACGCGCGTGAACTGAGGTAAACGCTATAGGAATTCACATTATTCACATCGGAATTCACCACCACTTTCGATGCGTTGCCATCAGCCTCTATATACACGAACGGATGGTCAAACGGTTCTTCATCCTCCGCGCATGATGTGGCAAACACGCACATAAATATCGCGACGGCTGAAAGCAGCAGACGATCTATAAATATTTTATTTTTCATTATACTAATTATTTACGGTTGGATTAGGTTGCATATTAAGGTTGGCGTTAAGCTCATAACGAGAGATGGGAAGCACAAAATAGTCACTCGGATAGTTGATGCGCTTTACGGTGGATGTAGTATTTTGTTCTCTTACCAAATCCATCTTCCAACGAATTATGTCGAAGAAATTGTGGCCCTCGAAACATAGCTCTTTCACACGCTCTTTTCTTACGAGATCAATCAACTGGGCATCAGCGGTAGCCGCCAACACGTCGTCGGCATACTGAGAGTCGATAGCGCGCTCCAATATTGGGCGGATATATCCTCGTGCCGCAGAATAGTCATTCAACATACAGGCAGCCTCGGCCGCATTGAGGTAAGTTTCGGAAAGGCGCAAAATAATCGGCTCATCGCCATGGTCAATGCCTACACGGGTCAAATCAGCCTCATATTTCATGCAATAATGCTCCCCATTCTTGTAAAGGACTTGAGTGCGGATGTCGTTCTGATCGAAAAGAGTGTATAAAGTGTCGGCAGGAACAGCGGTATCGGAATAGAATGTGCGTTGCTTAGTACCCATGTCGGTGCCGTCCATACGGAAAATAACTTCACTGGCAGCTACGGGATAGATGTACATCTCGGAATAGGCTTGTCCGGATGAGAGCGCGCGGCCGGCCATCGCTTTTTCCGCATAGTCAATTGCAGCTTGCCACTGCTCCATATACAGACGCACGCGTGAATGTAGAGCTTGCACGGCGGTAAGCGACACATAGTATTGGCCGCGTGAAGTCTTGTCGCTGAGCAGTTGTTCGGCCTGGGTCAAATCGTCACAAATAAGTTTATACACCTCTGCGACGCTCTTGCGCGATTCATTGTCATCAGGACCCGGAGTCTTATAAAGCACAGGCACTCCGAGATGGCTTGCGTCGTCGGTATAGTTATAGGGCTGCGCATAGCACAAGCACACGTCAAGGTGGCACAACGCGCGGATAAACAAGGCCTCGCCCAATATGCGGTTGCAATCATCAGCTTCAAGCGGATATTGCGAAGCAACCTGAGGGGCGTACTGAATAATGTTGTTGGCATTGGCCATCGCCTCATATACATCAGTCCAAATCTGCCCTACAGCGGTAAGCTCATCATTTTCATTTGAGGTGAAGTTATATTGGCTTATCATGCTCGAAGATTCGCTTGGGTTGACAATCGACAGCATATTGCCGGCGACATCGGGATAGCGCAGGAACTCGCAGTCATAGACGGTGTACAATTTACTATATGTGCCGACCAAAGCCCCTCTCAATCCATCGGGCGACGAGAGGAACGACGGAGTGGTGACACGCCCTTTAGGCATCACCTCCAAAAATTCGGTGCACCCGCTAATTCCAATTGCAATGGCTATCAGCGATAAAAAAGATATGTATTTTTTCATTTTAATAGTCTTAGTGATTTAGAATGTGGTCATCAGAGAAAAAGAAATGGTTCTCTCCATTGGGAATCCGCTCATACTTGTTTTATATGAGTTGCGATTTTTCTTCTGGTCGGGCGTCCACACATACAGGTTGTCGCCGATGACTGACAGTGACACGCCGGTCATACCGATGCGCTTAATCAACTTCTGCGGTATCTGATAGGTGAACACCATGTTTTGAAGGCGAATGCAATCCTTTTTGAAAAGGAATCGGGTTGAATTCATACCCGAACTGGTAGAAACATCCCATATAGGCTTCGGGTTGATAGCGAGGTCGCCCGGCTTCTGCCAGCGGTCAAGCTGATTCACCGACTGATTATACGAACGGATGTTGTAACCGTCATAATTTGAACGGCTTCCGAATGACGACATCGTATAACCGCCAAATGTATAGTTAAGCATCACTCGCAATGAGAATCCTTTAAATCCGAACGTGTTGGTCATACCTCCTGTAAAATCGGGCGAAGGAGTTCCGCAGGTCACGCGGTTAGACGTGCTATAAGTGTGAGTGATGTTGCCATTTATGTCATACCACATCGGCGAACCGTCTCTCGGATCGACACCGGCCCATCTCACGAGGTACCATGTGCTTGTGTCATATCCCTCTTTCCAAGTGGTGCTACCGGTACCCATGTTCTTCTGGATGCCATTGTACAATTTCAGAAGTTTATTCTTATTGTGCGACAAGTTGAACGATGTAGTCCAGCTAAAGCCTCCGTCATGAGAGGGCAGAATATTGTCGGTAGTGAGTGTCACCTCGAAACCCTGATTGAGAATCTCGCCGACATTGCGGTAGACACGGGTGTCGCCTGTGGTGCGCGAAGTGTCAAGGTTGGTCAACAAGTTTTTGGTCTTATTGTGGTAGCCCTCAATTTCAATGTCAAATCGGCGGAGGAAGCGCATACGCAAACGATAGTTCCACTTATAAGTGGTTTCCCAACTTAGCTTGCTGTTGGCAACGCCCGACTGCACGCCGCCCACTTCACCTCCGTAGGCGTAGGAGCTGCCGTAGGAATACAGACCCAACGCTTGTTGAGATCCGAGGCGGGAGTTTCCGTCGACTCCGTAGGAGGCCGACAACTTGAACACATCCATCCATTCAAACGGATACCACTTTTCATTATTAACATTCCACGAAAGGCCAACTGATCCGAACTCGGCCCAACGCACATCGCTACCGAAGTCGGAATTTCCATCGCGGCGCGCATTGAGAACGATATAATACCTTCTGTCAAACGAGTAGCTCGCCTGAGCGATCAGAGACATCTTACGCAGACGGCTGCTGGAGTTGCTACCGTTTCTTTCATTAGCATAGGTGACATCCTGTACATTGTCGTTGATGAACCCTTTACCGGTGGCGCCGATCGTGATATAGTCGCGAGATCCGGCCTCAAAACCGAACAGGGCTTCAACTTTATGCTTTTCATTGAATGTGCGGTTTAAGTTCAAGCGGTGCACAGTGGTCCAGTTGGTAGCCTCAAGCGAACTACGTGTTGAATACCCGTAAGGGCCTTCCGACGTGCTCATGCCCGACCAGTTTGTGCGTGCGTCATACTCCTCGGAATGGCGCGCTTGATAATCGACGCCGAATTGTCCGGTATATGCAAGCCCGTCGATAATGTCCCAACGGATCTGCAAGTTTCCGGTAAGATACCAAGCCTTTTGGTTTTCAATATTCTCCTCACGCTCAGCCACACTGTTGAGATAACGGTTGGTGACCCATTTCGGCGATCCGTCGGCATTGCTGCCTGAGATCATGGTGTTGTACAGACGCATTGATCCGTCAGCGTTATATGGCGAGAATATTGGCAGTTCCTGATAATAATCATGTCCGGGATTGAACATATCATTATTGTTGTATGACACCTGTAGGCCGACAGTCGCAGTGAGCTTCTTCAGGAACTTGAAATCATTGTTAGTGCGCACGGTGAAGCGCTGCTGCTTGTTGCCAATAACAGTTCCTTCATTCTCATAATATGAGCCTGAGGTATAGAACTTAGTGTTTTCAGTACCGCCTCTGAGCGACAGATTGGCCTGGAATGTATAACCGGTGTCGTAATACACGTCAGCCCAGTCAGTATCAGTGGTGGAGTAGCTGTTGGATTCATTATCCGTATAGGGGAAATAACGCATATCATTTCCACCGTTAAGATATGACTCCTTTGCAAGCTCCATGTATTGCGCGGCGTTCAACACCTTGAATTTGGTGCTCCGGTCGATATTCGCAATACCGTATTGCACATTGAAACTGGTCTGAACCTTGCCCTCCTGTCCGCGCTTGGTGGTTACGAGAATCACACCGTTTGATCCGTCAGAGCCATAGATGGCGGTGGCGCTTGCGTCCTTTAACACCGTCATTGATTCGATATCATCCGGATTTAAGAACGACAGCGGGCTTACCGACACGTTCATGCCGGGAATAATACTTGTGTGCGTACCAGTGTAAATAGGCACACCGTCAATGACCCACAACGGCTCGTTTGACGCGCTGAGTGACGATTCACCGCGGATACGTGTGTTATAACGCATACGAGGGCTGTCGGGAGAATCGGAGTTCTGTCCGACGGTAAGACCCGGGATTAGACCGTCGAGCATCGCGTCAATACGCTGCTGCGGCAGATTTTGCAAGTCGGCTGATGTGACTTGATACATACTACCTACAAGGTCTTCACGCTTTTGAGCAGTACCGTAAGCGCCCACAACCAACACATCGTCCAACGCCACGGCATCCTGCGCCAACTTGACGTTAATATTGGCACGTCCGTTCACCTGCTCGGTGACAGGCTTCATACCGACGTATGAATAGGTCAGCGATTGTGCTCCGTTTTTCGACAACTTGATCGTGTAACGACCGTCCATATCGGTCACAGTTACAGATCCGCTCTTTCCTTGACGCACGGTGACGCCGATTAACGGCTCATTATTGTCGTCAACCACACGGCCTGTCACAACGTCTTTAGACGCTTCAGGCTCAGATGCTAATTCTTGATGGGGGGGGTAACTTGCTTATTTCCAGCACTTTGTTCCTTAGCGGCAATTCCTCCGGTCATCACACACCCGGTCATCACAGCCACTGTAAGCAAATACTTTAAAGATGCTTTTTCCATTAGCAAAATTCCATATTATACAAACACACCCACTTTATATTATCCCTGAATCAATAAAAAAATGGGTTTTATTACTATTTTCGCAAAAGTACAATAATAATTCAATATTAATATTAAAACGCAACAAAAATATTCGTTATAACATCATTTTTTAACAATAATGTCATTTTGACCTACTCATCGGAGCCATTAAGTCAACACATACCCCAACCTCACAACCATAAAATCACAAATAAAAACTGCCCCGATAAAAGAATAAATTTGCGCCGCATAGACAATTATTATTTTGTTAATTACGGATAAATTATTAACTTTGCACCGCTTTTCGTAATCTCTGGCAAGACGTGCAGCTTGCTATATTGCGCATTATTAACATTTTAATATAACAGAAAATGGATTTAATCAAAGTTGCTGAAGAGGCATTTGCCACCGGCAAACAACATCCCGTATTTGGCCCCGGCGACACTATTACAGTGGCTTACCGCATCAAAGAGGGTAACAAGGAGCGTATCCAGCAATACCGCGGCGTGGTTATCCGCATCTCAGGTGAAGGAAACAAAAAGCGTTTTACCGTTCGTAAAATGAGCGACAACATCGGTGTTGAACGTATCTTCCCTATCGAATCTCCGTTTATCGACTCAATCGTTGTTAACAAGTATGGCAAAGTTCGCCGCGCAAAACTTTACTACCTCCGCAATCTTACCGGCAAGAAAGCTCGTATCAAAGAGCGCCGCATAGTAAAGAAGGAAGCTTAAAGAAAATAAAAAAGACCGACTGAAAAGTCGGTCTTTTTTATTATTATCGACGACATTCGTTATCTCAGCCGTCCACGCTTTCGACCCATCCACACGCATATCTACGATTCATCCCCGTCGCTATTGCGAGGACTGACGATAGACAATATCCACAAAAAAACAGCACACATTGCCGCAGCCGTCAAAAGCGACACAATCTGCATAGTCATAGAATCTCCGATAAGGAGGAATAGCCATCCACCAAAAATAGCTCCGCAGATACCGACACACACGGCAAACGCCACACTTCTGACGCGAGGGAGAAGGCGCCCGGCCATATACCCTCCGATAATTCCTATGATTGTCCACACAATCCATAATGAGCTTGCCATAATCTTAAAATTTTAAGTTAAACTTATGATCCTATGCGCTCCAGAATTCAAATATCGTGAGCCACAACAGAATCAATGCGACTAAAACAGTGACGCCGATCCACAGCCACGGAGTGGCTTTCTCACTTATGTTCTTTTTCATAAACAGTTGTTTTTTACTTTTTGTTATATAACAATCGGGGCAGAAAATAGGTTTATATTCCACATCCCCGGGGATTAAACATAAATAGAAAAAACACCGCAAAACAAAAAATTTGATGATACGATTATTTTCTGTATATTTGCAATTCAGCAAGCCGTAAGAGGCAATTAGCGATTTGATATTTCAGAGACTATTATTATAGATTTATTACTAAATACTAAAATTCATGGTAAGTTACAAAGAACTCGGCTTGGTAAACACTCGTGAAATGTTTGCTAAAGCAATCAAAGGAGGCTACGCCGTTCCAGCATTCAACTTCAACAACATGGAACAGCTTCAAGCTATAATCAAAGCCGCTGCTGAAGACCGTTCGCCGGTTATTCTCCAAGTGTCAAAAGGCGCACGTAACTACGCTAACCCGATCCTTCTCCGATACATGGCACAGGGCGCTGTTGAATACGCCAAGAGTCTCGGATGGGAAAATCCGCAGATATGTCTGCACCTTGACCACGGCGACAGCTATGAACTCTGCAAAGACTGTATAGATCACGGTTTCTCATCAGTAATGATCGACGGTTCACATCTTCCCTACGAAGAGAATGTGGCGCTGACTAAGAAAGTCGTTGAATACGCTCACCAGTTTGACGTGACTGTCGAAGGAGAGCTTGGTGTGCTTGCCGGCGTTGAAGACGAAGTTTCTTCTGACCACCACACCTATACTGACCCGGAAGAGGTTATCGACTTCGCTACTCGTACCGGTTGCGACAGCCTCGCAATATCGATCGGCACCTCTCACGGAGCATACAAGTTCACTCCCGAACAGTGCACCCGTAACGCAGAAGGCCGTCTCGTGCCGCCGCCATTGGCGTTCAATGTACTTGACGCCGTTATGGAAAAACTTCCCGGATTCCCCATCGTGCTCCACGGCT
>CAZELD010000007.1:0-48706 GCA_964512855.1 uncultured Muribaculum sp. | reverse complement strand
TACCCAACGAAATCAATTACAATAACAGAATCTACACAGTAACTTCAATCGGAAAATACGCGTTCTACTATTGCTCAAGCTTGACAAGCATCACCATTCCAAACTCGGTGACTTCAATCGGAAATTCTGCGTTCTACCGTTGCTCGGGCTTGACAACCATCTCAATCCCAAACTCGGTCACTTCAATCGGAGAAGATGCGTTCTACTATTGCTCAAGCTTGACAAGCATCACAATCCCTAACTCGGTCTCTTCAATCGGAGGATATGCGTTCTACCGTTGCTCGGGATTGACAAGCATCACCATTCCAAACTCGGTGACTTCAATCGGAAATTACGCATTTTATAATTGCGACAATCTCCAGACAGCAACTATTTCCAACAATGGAAATATCGGAAATTACGCATTTTATAATTGCGACAATCTCCAGACAGCAACTATTTCCAACAATGGAAATATCGGAAATTACGCATTTTACCAGTGTGGCCTTCAATCAGTTGAAATAACGAGTGAGGGAAATATCGGAAATTACGCTTTCCAATACTGTGAAAATCTTCAAAAAGCGACAATCAAAAATGTTGGAAGTATCGGCAATAATGCGTTTACATATTGTTCAAAATTGGAAAATCTTGAAATCGGAACAACTGTAACCGAAATTGGCACGTATGCTTTTAGAGATTGCTCATCAGTTCCTTATGTGGCAATCCCCAATTCCGTGAAAACATTGGGCAGTTCTGCGTTCTACAATTGCAAGGCTCTTGAAAGCGTTTCTATCGGAACCGGCATATCCAAACTTGCAACTTCTGTATTCAGCGGATGCTCTTCATTAAGTTCATTGGTAATACCAAACAATATTGTATCAATCGAAAATTATGCATTCTCCGGTTGCACATCACTTGCGGATGTCAGGATTGAAAATTCAGCCGACGATACAGAAAGTATTTTAAAATTGGAATCCAATGGTTCAAGTCCATTATTCTCCAGCTGCCCTCTTGATGAAGTATATATCGGGCGAAAACTATCATATTCAACATCGTCATCATACGGTTATTCGCCATTCTATCGCAATATTTATCTCCGCACAGTGGAGATAACAGATGCGGAAACAGAGATTTACAACAATGAATTTTATGGATGCACCAATCTGCAATCGTTGAAAATCGGAAATGGAGTAACCAAAATAGGAAGTTGGGCTTTTTCCGGATGCTCTGCCATGGATTATTTCTCTGCCGGCTATAAGGTCGAGACTATCGGCGAGGAAGCATTTTCAGATTGTACCGGGTTGAAGAAATATTATTCACTTTCAGCGAATCCGCCGGTATACGGAGATCAAGCTCTCGATGATATAAACAAATGGGATTGCACGCTCTATATTCCGGATGGAAGCATCAAATCTTATCAGGAAGCGCCACAATGGAAAGATTTCTTTTTCATTGATAAGTTGGATCCCGCCGGAATCGAGATGATTGTTGAGGAGGACACACCATTTGATATCTTCAACCTGAATGGCGTTGCCGTCAAACGTGGAGCCTCAAAAATCGACATTGAGAATCTCCCTTCAGGCATATACATTATCAACGGCAAGAAAGTAGCCGTGAAATAGCTCCGATATATAGGCAAAAGCCTGGAAGGCGAAATTTATGGATAGCCGGGCATAGCGACATTACGATTCGCTATGCCCGGTTTGGTATACGGAGGAAGAAGGTCTAAATTTTTCTGTTTTACAACATCCTCCGTTGTATCGTTGGTCATAAAGAAAAACTTTACTACCTTTGTAGTAATTATCACAACAAGGATTTATGAAACTATTTTCCAAATATTTCCATAAAACGGCCCATTCATTGCTAATTGCAATGATTGCAGCCATGCCTCTATCAGTAGCCGCTCTAAATCTTCCGGTTAAGGATATCAATGGCGTCAAATACTACTATCGCGAAGTTAAGCCCAAAGAAACCATCTACGGCCTTTGCAGAGAGCTGGGGATGTCGAAAGATGAGATAATCAGGCACAACCCTTCGGTTGATTATGGACTAAAGGCCGGCATGACACTATATTTTCCGGTATCTGAATATGATTCTGACGCTGAGAGTAAAACTGTATCAAAGCTCTCAACCGGTGAACAAAAAAAAGTGACTGCGACCTCCGATGTTCACTTAGTGGAAAAAGGTGAAACCGTGTACGGAATATCACGCAGCTACGGAATAACGGAAGAGGAACTTATAGCGGCTAATCCTCAAATAGCTTCAGGATTGAAAACAGGAGTTCTTTTAAACATACCTTCCGCTAACACATCACCTCTCACAGAACGGCAACTCGTTCCGGCTCCCGTGGCGGATGAAGTGGAAACCACTCCCGCTACGACCGTAGCTGCGACCACCCCGGAACCGGCAACACAATACAATAGAGTGTTTATTTCCAATAGCGGCATGGATTTTTCGGATCAAGTCGGCACCGAGGACGATACCGAGACCGAAGAAAGTAACAGTCCGGTCAAAATAGCTGTTATCCTACCGTTCATGCTTAACGACGCAACTCCGGATAAGCAGACCCAACTATACACCGAATTTTTCAAAGGTATGCTGTTGGCTGCCGATAGTTTGAAAAACAATAAGACCGCGATAATAATTGACGCATACGATTCAGCCGCCAATGATGATACCGTGAGAAATATAATTTCACGGCCGGAATTTGCCGGAACTGACATAATAATCGTTCCGGATAATGACCGCCAACTCTCCATATTGGCCGAATATGCCGACACGACATCAGCAACGATATTAAATATATTCGCCGTAAAAAACACTGATTACGTGTCAAATCCAAGGATAATGCAAGCCAACATCCCCCACTCGCAGATGTATCAACAGGCTGCAAAATCATTTATTGAGGAATTCAGCGAATATACTCCGGTCATATTAACCTCGGAGGAAGGGAAGCATGATAAGGATGAATTTGTAAACCTTCTAAAATACGATCTTAACAGTTCGGGAAAAGCATTTGAAACAATCAATTACTCCGGCTATCTCAAATCATCAGATTTATCACATCTCACAGGCGAGGGCAAACGCTATGTTTTCGTTCCTGTGTCAGGCTCTGTTACCGAGTTCAACCATATAATATCGGCATTGAAAAATTATCGTGAAGAATCGACCGATTACAATTCCGTAAGATTGTTTGGCTACCCTGAATGGATCACGTTCAGAGGAGACGCGCTTGAAAATCTCCACACAATGAACGCCACCGTTTACTCCCGATTTTTCAATGACGCCACTGACACACGAAGCAAGCGCATCAATGAGAAATATACCGCCACTTATGGGTCTCCGATGATGGCTGCAGTCCCAGTTCAAGGTATACTCGGCTTCGATACGGGTCTTTTCCTCCTGTCGGCAATCGATAACGACATTGAAATAATTGACGGCAACACATTCCACAATGGAATACAGAGCGGCTTTCATTTCATCAAACAAGATGGAGCTGCTGGCAAAGTAAACGATTTGTTATACTTTGTCAATTTCCGTCCGTCAGGTTTGGTTGACAAACGCATACTCCAATGAAAAGGATTCTTTTAATCACATCTTTTCTGTTAGCGCTAATATCAGGAGACGCGTTCGGACAACTTCACTACACCTCAAAAATTTCAATCGGTGGTAAAGCCGGAATCACGATGTCGAAAATGTCGTTCACGCCTGGAACCAAGCAAAAAATGATTCAAGGAAAGACTGCAGGCGTCACTATGAAATATTGGGAAGAACGCAATTTCGGTTTTATTGCGGAAATTAACTATGAACAGCGCGGATGGAAAGAGGATTTTGAAGGCGCGCCCTACTCTTTTGAGCGGCATCTTGACTACATCCAGATCCCGATACTCACATCAGTCTTCTTCGGAGGGAAAGTGGTTAGAGGGTTCTTCAACGCAGGCCCTGAGGTAGGCTACATGATTGGCACAGGATATTCGGCTAATTTTGATGTAAACAATGTTGAACAATATCCTGATTTTCCGGGGAACCGCATGACCGATCAATTGTGGATGACGCCTTCTAAGAAATTTGATTACGGAATTTCTGGCGGAGCAGGTGTTGAATTTGCGATTAAACGCAAAAATATAATCAGTCTCGAAGCAAGATATTATTTCGGCATAGGCAACATATTTCCCGACAACCGAGCCGACACATTTTCTGCATCAAGAACAATGTCGATAATGGTTACACTCGGCTACTCGTATCGCCTAAAATAGATTCATAAAATTATATAATACGGCCTGAGGCGGTCAATATGCGAAACACAAGATCATACAACAAATCGTAGGGATCCATTCGCGAATCCACGCCTTTGCTTCGGCAATCCGTCTCTCGTATCGCCCGAAGAATCTCTATCAGCATCCATGCGTTATAATTGCACATTCCGGTTTTATAGTCCTGAGGCACCCAAGCTTTTCCTTTTCGGCCAAGAGCGGCACACAATCCTGCATCAGACTTATCCTTGGTATATAGCAGCACAAGAAGGTCAGAAAAAAAGTTCCATATAGCACTGATCGTCACTACAACCGGATTTTTTTTTGTGTCACGTTTGAAATAATCGATAATTGTAAACGCTTTTTTTGCATCCTTATTGGCAAGAGCCCCTATAAGTTCAAAATTATTGTAGTCCTTACTTATTCCGATGTGCTTTTCAATCACCTCAGGCGTAACCATCGCTCCCGAAGGCAATGCCACTGTGAGTTTGTCGATTTCGTTATAAATGCGCGACAAATCTGATCCGACAAAATCCCTTAGCATGACAAGCCCCTTTTGATCGATATTCAACCCCTTGTCCCTTATATATTTTCCTATCGCCGGCCCGACAGCCGCATCTTTCAAAGGAACCGCCTCAAAGACTACTCCTTGGCAATTCCCGATCTCTTTTATCAATTCTTTAGCCTCGCATTTTTCCCCTCGGCACGCAATAACGAGCACCGTAGTCGATGACGGCTGCTTGGCGTAGAGGTGCAATCGGTTCAACTGTGCGGCAGTCATCGCTTGAGCCTCTTTTACAATCACGACTTGGCAGCTCGACATCATCGGATAGCGTCGGCAGGCGTCCATGATAGTATCAGCATTGGTTTCAGGGGCATAAAATGTGTACAGATTAAAATCACGGTCGCTTTCCGGAATTATGTCTTCAAACCGCTTCAGCAATTCATCAATGAAATAGCCTTCCGCCCCATGCAAAAGATATATGGGAGCCAAGCTTCCCGTATTAATCTGCCTGACGATTTCATCATATTGCTCTATAGTTCCGACTGCTGCCATGAAAATTGATATCTGAGATATTTTTCGTAAATTTACTCAAATTTTTGATGACACGCAATCGAGTATGGAATTAAATCTGCCTAAATATGACATTCGCCTCATTTGCGAAAACGGGATGCTTAAGATCCATGACCGTATAAGGCAGAAATATGTGGCATTGACACCCGAAGAGTGGGTGAGACAACATTTTGTCAACCACCTCATCGAACACCTCGGATACCCGGCTTCGCTAATCGCCAACGAAATAGGAATCACGCTAAACGGAACACGCCGTCGTTGCGACAGCGTGGTGTTCAATCATTCGGGCAAACCAATCGTGATTATTGAGTATAAGGCGCCCGAAGTGGCAATCAGCCAAAAGGTGTTTGATCAAATCGTGCGCTACAATATGGTGATTCATGCCGATTATCTCTTCGTGTCAAACGGGCTTAACCACTACTGTTGCGCCATCGACTACAATAGCGACAGCTATGAGTTTCTAAAGGAGATCCCTACGTATTCCTCCTTGCAATCTATGGCTCAGAACAAATAGGACAGTTGAATGCTCAACGCTCTGTTTTTGCCGCTGAAATCATCAAGCAGACGAGTTTTTTCGGCAAAAGTCACACCCCAAGTATAATTACATGATATCTGCCATTTCTGCATTATCTCAAAACCGCCACCCACACTCAAGCCAACATCACCGCCGGCATATCTCAATGCGCGCACATGGCTATGACCGAAAAGGATTCCAATTGTAGGACCGCCACACACAAACGGAGCTATATAATCCTCCAGGCCGCTCATACGTGTCCATTTGAATCGCAAATGAATCGGCAATGTCATATAATGTAGATAAGACCGCTCTTTGCCATATCCATCCGATTCCCATATCACTTTTTCACCCAGATTCAATGTCGCGCCTTTCTGCTCATAATATACTCCGGAGCTTATACCGAATCCTATGCCGGGGAACATTAACTCCGTCACAACTCCGGCGGCAAATCCGGTAGAGTGGTCAATCGAAATCAAGTCCTGTTTATATTTCAAAGTTGTGATGTCCAAACCCAACATTGGACCCCAACGGAATTGGGCCGAACTCTCTAAAGCGCAAAAAAGCGCCGAAAATATCACTAAACTAAAAATCTTCTTTCTCATTGATAAAAATTTTACCACAAATTTACACAGAATTTTCAGATTAGCACCACGATACCGACAAAAATAGAACCAATACTGCCATAATGAATATTTTTACTAAAGTTTCATCAAATAAACATCTTGCCTATATCCTCTGTGGAAATTATATTTAACACCAATTTACCATCGTGCGTATAATTAGGAGTGGCAAGCCGCAACAATTCGCTGAGCAAGCGCTCCATTTCCTCTGTCGACAGAAGTTGCCCCGATTTTATCGCCGCGACATTAGCCATAGCTCCAGCCAAACGGGAAAGCAATGTGTCAGCCACCTCAATTCCGGTGTCGTCAGCCGTTTCGACTATCGCAAGCAACAATTCCTGAGGATTCACATCGTTCATGACCGAAGGAACGCCATTCACCTCCCAAATATTATCGCCAAGTCGCGTCAACTCAAAACCAAGCCCGGAAAGGGTTGTTTCAAGCGATTCCAGCAATTGACTTTGAGACGCAGACAACTCCACCGATTCGGGGAAAATGACTCGTTGTGTGCTAAACTTATTTTGACGAGCCGATTCAAGGTATTTTTCATAAAGGACTCTTACATGAGCACGGTGCTGATCGACCACCATTAATCCCGATTTGGACGGAGACAGAATGTATCGATTCTTTAATTGCATGACATCGGGAGCCGACTCATGTCCGGCAAACAGGGCGTTCGGCTCAATCCGCGTCTCGTCATCGGCATCCGGGATATCGTTCAGCGTGCTTGCTTTAATTCCGGCATATCCTTCGTCACGATTACGCTCAAATTCTTTGTAAAGTGATTCCCAATCACGACTGGATATTGACGATGAGCGAACTTCTGAGCTGCGGGTCGTCTTAAACGGGTCGTAAGATGAATCAAGTTTCAGTTCATGGGTCGCATCGGCGTTAGGATTAAATACCGGTATTTCAGGAGCATCTTCAAGGTCGAATTCTATTGATGGAACAGCATTGAATCGGCCAAGGCCCTCCTTTATCGCAGCCGCCAGAATCTTCCATATAGCCTGCTCTTCTTCAAATTTTATTTCGCTTTTAGTAGGATGAATATTAACGTCAATCGTAGCGGGGTCAACCGTGAAATTTATGAAATAGCACGGTTGCTCATCTGCCGGAATCAATTGCTCATAGCACGACAACACAGCTTTGTGAAAATATGGGTGACGCATATTGCGCCCGTTCACCATAAAATATTGAAGAGCGCCACGCTTTCTCGCATTCTCCGGACGGCTTACAAAGCCGTTTATGCCCACAAGCGACGTTTCGGTCGACACAGGGACCAACTGCTTATCCATCGACTTCCCAAAAAGAGCCACAATGCGTTGCTTAAATGTCGATGGCAACAACTGATGCAACACTACGTCATTATGGACAAGTTCAAACTCAATAGTAGGATTGACCAAAGCCATCCGTTCAAACTCGCGTAATATATGCCCCATCTCCACCTGGTCGCTTTTAAGGAATTTGCGCCGGGCAGGGACGTTAAAAAACAAGTTTTTAACCATGAAATTACTACCAGAGGCCAATACCGCCGGCTCCTGGCTTTCTACTCTGGAACCCTCAATCACGATGCTTGTGCCCATTGTGTCCTCTTTCCGCATAGTGCGAAGCTCCACACGCGATACCGCGCATATAGACGCAAGAGCCTCCCCTCGAAACCCCATCGTCGATAAGGCAAACAAATCATCGGCCTTAACAATCTTTGACGTGGAATGACGCTCAAAAGCAAGGCGGGCATCGGTCGCCGACATACCGCATCCGTTGTCAACAATCTGAATCAACGTGCGTCCTGCATCCTTAAGTATTATTTTTATAATCGTCGCGCCGGCATCAACGGCATTTTCAACAAGTTCCTTGATTACTGACGACGGACGTTGAATCACTTCTCCGGCCGCAATTTGATTTGCCACCGAGTCAGGTAACAATCTTATGACATCGCTCATCTAAAATCCGTTTTATTCACGGTGCAAAGATAGCAATGTTTCACCTAACAGCAAGCAACAATAATCGCAACTTATCAACGAGTTATCAAGGTCAAATCAGCAAGCTATTTCATGCCTTACATTAGCCCATTCGAGCTTACGAAGCGTTTTCTTCGATGGAGAGATTATTATATTTCGTCCGAGATTGTACTTTAACAGCGGAAGATCATCGTAATGGTCGGTAACCACGGTCGCCAACTCGCCGCCGGCTTTATCGAGATATTTCATCACACCTTCAAGCTTACGCTCTCCGCTAAACTCTTCCCAATAGTTATCATCGACATCCATCGATGTGGCAAGACACACGCCTACATGAACTCTATGAGCAATCCACGTAGCATAATTTGCCGGCGCGGCAGTCGCAATAATCACTCCGTAAGATTTTTCTTTATAATAACGTATCACATCGAGGACACGGTTATTGCGATACTCAAAAAGGCGTGTGGAGAAATCACGCAGCCATTCCTCAGTCGCATATTTGTCGGTAGTCTTCAGAATTTGACGCTTCATCCGCGCATGGCTTATGACCCTTATGCCACGAAGAGCGACGAACAAAGTCACGACAACGAGGTCATATATGTGGCACTTGACAGCCATGTGCTTAGCCATCGCCATTATGTACATACGGAACGTGTTGCAATCAAGAAGAGTTCCGTCCAAATCAATCACTACCGTGGGTGTCATCGCTTCAAATCTGTAGACCATGGGAATCGTATTAACTTATTACTAAATAGCCTGAAATCGGGCTTTTCAGCCGGCGTTGGAACAGTCACAGTCATTACCGCGCTTATACAACAGCATTCGGGATACATTCCAAGTAACTTCCCTTTTACCTGCCGGAGAGTAGCTCCGGAATCTATGGCATCATCAATAATAAGGATTTTACACCCACTTTTGTTCAACAATTCTTTACACTTTTCATCGAAATTTATCCTTACGTCGCGCTCTGAATCGCCATGTTCAAACATTGAGAGGACATACGATTCCACAATTCGCATAGCATTGGTAATGAAATAAGGCAACTTCGACAAAAAACTCCCATTTGTTTTCTTAGTCGTCGATCCGGGTCGTGACGCGTCAACCGTCGTATAATACGCATTTGGAAAATCCGATGACATAATGCGCCCTAAAACATCGCCACCCGATTTAACGCCTATAATAATATCTGGTTCAAAACCCGCCATGATGACTTTACGCGCCAGCTCATGACACGCATTGTCAAAATCCACGCCAATTAATGTCTTGACACTCTTCATATCGTAAAAGAACTGATTATTCCAAACAATCTTTTTCCAAGATATGAAGAAATAGCTCCCGCTTTACTCTTTATTCGAGTATGAGGATCCAATAGGGAACCCATGCGAAGCTTCTTTATCGCTTGCCAACACTCATCAGCATAAACGGTGTGTTTAAAACCATTTGCGCAAAGTAACGCATACATATTGCAATTAGCGCTGAAAAGGCGGTCACGGGCAGCCATGAACCACGGCTGTCCTTCAGAACGGGCATAAATATCTTCGGTTACTGCAAGAACATCAAGACGGCGAAGATTAAAATTATTTTTACCGGTAAGTCCTGTCGGGTTTATCCTATAAAAATAATTGGCGGCATCGCTTCTCACCACTTTTTTGCATATCGTAAAAAGCCGACTCCAAAAATCAAGATCTTCATAAAGTATTCCGTCCTTAAAACGAAGATTTTCAAGGAGATTAGCCCGGATAAGTTTACAACTGACCGCGCTGTCAACATTGTCAATTTGATACAGCATGACCCGCAATGCTTCCTCTCCACTGCTCGTCACTTCTACTTCCCAGTCAACCCATACCACATCATCGTGAGATGTTCCTCGTAAAAACGAAGTTATAGCTACATCAACATCAGGATCAGCTTTCAACATCGACATCATACAATTCACATATTCCGGGCCAATAACATCGTCACTATCCACAAAGGCAATGAAATCGCCATGACAATGATCAATTCCGAAATTTCGAGCCGCCGCCGGGCCGCTATTGGCAATGTGATATACATTTCCTATCTTGTTAACGGCACACCAAGCGTCACATCTTTTCCCGCTGCCGTCAGTCGATCCGTCATCGACGATAATCACTTCAAGATTTGGATAACTCTGCCTCGACACACTGTCAAGACACGCGTCGATATACCGATCTACATTGTAGACAGGTATAATTAATGACACGAGCGGCAGAGTGGTTCTGTCCATGATTATTTAATTATCAATCTTTTTTCGACGGTATCGATTGTGGCAATTCTGGCATATTTTTCGGCTGCTTAATACCGTCACGTTCCAACAACGCATCGATAGTAGGCTCATGTCCTCTGAAACGCTTATAAAGCGTCATAGGATGCTCTGTTCCCCCGCGAGAGAGCACATCATTACGGAACTTATTGGCAGTTTCACGATCAAACAAACCATTCTCAAGGAACATGGCGAATGCGTCGGCATCCAACACTTCTGCCCATTTATAGCTATAATATCCGGCGGCATATCCTCCAGAAAATATATGACTGAATTGCGGAGAGAAAAGACAGCCGTCAACTTCATCGAACATCGAAACATTTTTAGTGGCGTTCCGTTCTAACTCCGCAGGATCTTCTATTTTGGAAGTCGCAGTATGCCAAGCCATATCAGTCAACCCGAATCCAAGTTGCCTCAAACAAGCATATCCGGCGCCGAATTGCGAAGAATTCACAATTTTATCAACCAGATTCTGAGGAATGGCTTCTCCGGTCTGATAATGCTTGGCAAATCCGTCGAGGAACTCTTTCTGCGTCAAATAATTTTCATTGAATTGTGAGGGCAATTCTACAAAGTCACGATAGACATTAGTCCCTGACAAAGAGGCATATTTCGTATCAGCAAGCAAACCATGAAGAGCATGGCCAAACTCATGAAGGAAAGTCTCCACCTCGTAGGGGGTCAACAACGCCGGCTTCGATGATGTAGGTTTCGTAAAATTCATCACAATAGTGACGTGGGGATGCACTTTCTTTCCGTCTTCACCTACCCATTCATCTCTGAAACTGGTCATCCAGGCTCCCGGGCGCTTGCTTTCACGAGGGAAAAAGTCTGTGTAGATAACGCCTATAAATTCACCGTTTTCATCATTAACATCAAACGCCTTAACGTCAGGATGATACACTTGGATTTCAGAGTTTGGCACGAATTTAAGTCCGTAAAGCTTAGTAGCAAGGCCAAACACACCGTCTATCACATTATTCAATTCAAAATACGGCCGCAACTCCTCTTCGTCATAGTTATATTTTGCTTCCCGTAGTTTGTTAGAATAATAACTGTAATCCCATGCGTTCAGCTTCACCGGTCGACCCTCAAGCTCCGACGCAAAGCGCTCTATTTCCGCAAACTCCTTTTGCTGAGCCGGCTTGTAAGCCTCCGTCAACTGCGCCAAAAGTTTATTTACATTGTCAGGCGTCTCAGCCATAGTACGTTCGAGAGCATATTCAGCATAAGTTTTATGTCCAAACAATTCCGCAATCTGGCGCCGAGTGTCAGCAATTTCACTCATAATCTCCATATTGGAATATTCGCCTTTGATATTACGTCCGTTATAAAGACGATAAAATTTTTCACGGAGGTCAGGACGGGAACTGAATTTCATGAACGCAGAATATACCGGTTGATCCAATGTAAAGAGATATTCGCCTTCACGTCCTTTGGCCTTCGCAGCTTCTGACGCCGATTCAACTGAACTTTCAGGGAGGCCGGCCAAATCATCGGCAGTTAGCCATATCTCGTACGTATTCAACTCTTTAAGCACATTTTGCCCGAATTTAGTGGTTAAATCCGATAATTTCGCAGAAAGCCGGCGGAAAGTTTCCCGTTGCTCACCCTTAAGATTCGCGCCGCTACGAGCAAACGAATCATAGGTGCGTTGCAATAACATCGAGTCCTCAACATCGAGATTAAACTTGTCACGATTTTCATAAACCTGTTTAATCCTGTCCCATAGCCTTTCATTCAATGATATTCCTGTTGAATGAGCCGACAACTTTGATGACACTCTCAATGAAATTTCCATCATTTCATCATCGCTCAATGCCGACAAAAGCGGATAAAACACATTCAAAACACGATTCAAATCCGCTCCGGTGCGCTCCAAAGCCACTATCGTATTTTCAAAATCAGGAAAACTCTTTTGGTTGACAATCGCTTCAATCTCCTCATTTTGGAGCTTCATGCCTCTGTCGATGGCCTCCTCATAATATTTATTTGACACAAGGTCGAAAGGCACAGTGCCATGGACCGTTGAATACTCCCCGAAAAAAGGGTTCTCGGCTAAAGCCGGTGTTTGTTGCGCTTTTCCCATAATTGTGAAGAATGCAAATACAGCAAAAATTATTTTTCTCATATTTTTGTATTAGTCGCGAGCATATAATATCGCATCGACCACAAGCGGCAGAAGAGATTCCTCCACCCCCGAGTTAATAAGATACTTTGCATCGCCATTAAAATTTCTTATAAACGACTCTATATCACCGTTGTCATTATCAATCGACAGGCCATAGTAGTTAATAGCCTCCTTGACATCGCCGGTTGCAAGATAAAGATGCCCTATATTTAAATAATCAGAGGGGACAGGTGAGTCCGACAAAATCTTGTTATAATAAGACCGGCTCTGCTCATAGTTGCCCGAAACAAATGATGCCCATGCTATAGGACGCAAGGCTCGTGTCGACTTCTCATCAAGGAATTCGACTTTAAAATAATATCGCAACGCTTCCGCCGGACGGTCAAGCTCCAGCAAACAATGTCCTATATTTAATGCAACCGAAAGATCTTCCGGTCTCTTTGTCTCGATGCGTTTATAATATTCAAGAGCTTCTGCCGGGCGATCGAGCATTTTATAGCAATAAGCCAACCGCTTCAGCGTCCAAAGGCTCTCGGCGTTAAGCAATTCGGAACGGCCGTAATACTCTACCGCCGAGGCTATGCCCCCGCTTTGTTGACAGCAATATCCCATTTTTTGAAATATCTGAGCATTAGGCGGCATTTTCTCACTGAGCATTTTAAACACGCACAATGCGTCCTCATAATATCCGCGGTTAAAATAAAATTCGCTAACCAACGACAATGTTTCATTATCGGTAAGATCTTCATCCAACAATCCCAACTGAAGAAGATTCAAAGGGCGGGCAAACGGATCTTTAAATTCACCGCGCCGACGGAATAGTTTAAAAAAGCGATAAACATCCTGCACATATTTATTCGCTATGTTATCTCGCTCTGTATCAGACGTGGACATTGACGCAGCCCGCAATTCGAGTTCATTCAAATTCTGAGCGTCAAACTGTGAAAGCATCAATTTTCGTTGCGCCGCCGGAACTGTCGAAACAGCAAACACAAATGAATACTTATCCCCGTCACAAAGGAATGGAGAAATATTAACCAAAGTTCCAATCGTAGAAAGATCCTTACCAAGCGAAGCTACAACCGAAGAATGTTCTACATGAAATGGCATAAACCAGTTAGCTACCTCATTAAAAAATGGAAATCCTTTCAAACTGGAAAAGGTTGACATAAACACATCTCCCCCATCCTCTTGCATCTTTGATAATTCCTTGATCTTATCAGTTATCCCCGATTTATCAAGCAATTCCTGCCATTCAGGATTCTCTTCAAGAGATCCAAGATCAGCGAAACTATCATTCATGCGCTTAGCGATATCGGGACGCAACTTCATCATTTCTGGCAAGAGTTCATCACGCATTTTCCGATTAAATTTTTCGGTGTCGCGCGACCGAATGAATTGCAAGAAGATCATTTTAACATCCGTACGCCAGTTGGTGGTTTCGCGCAATGCCTCAATTCTGGGCCTCAATTTTAAAATATTAAGGCGATTACGATGTATAAACATGGCCATCAACGCACCGCAAAGTGCCCTTACCGCAAGTTTCTGTGATGATGAACGTCCATAAAGGTCAAGCAGGAGCAGCGACTTTCGCTCATCATAATACTCCGTCAACCCAAGCAACAACGCTGATATCAGCATCTCTTTAAAATATTCCGGCACATCTTCAGCTTCAAATAAGGAAGCTATCGCCTCCACGTCACCAGCCAACAATGGCAGCGATGTCCACACCCTATTAAAAATGCGGCGTTCAAGACCCTCCTTATCCAAGGCGGCATCTGATTTATTTTCAACGCCCGACATAACTCGGCTATAAATTGAATTTTCCATCAATTTATTCCTATACTCCTCTATCAGGTCGGCGACAGACACATTTCCGACGGAATCTTCATATCGCACCGTGTTGAAATATAGCGTAGGCGATTTTTTCTGAGCGAGACGCCGCGACACATTGTCGACAATGCTGTATATGTCGGATATTATCGATTGGTAGACATCCTCTCTACCGGGATCAACGGCACCGGATGTCGCATATCGCAACATCATCGAATAGGATTGCTCCACTCGATCGACTTCATCTGTTATTCGCCAGTCACCAAGCTTCGACACGAGAGCGCGCAGCTCAGAAAATGCGTCCCGCAATCGATGTTGGCTGACATAATATTCTATTTTTTGTGGTATATCAGGCATAGTTATTTGCAATTTATCATTTATAACAACAAATATAGCAAATTTAGCGCCAGAATCATATTAAAATTCCAAAAAGCGACATATTCCTACCTACATCACCCAATAAAAAAAGTGGCGTCGCTATATGAGCGGCGCCACTTTTTTTATATATTTCAATCAGTTATTAGTTCTGAGAGAAGATTACGATACGGTTCCAGTTGTTAGTGTCGTAAACCTGTGAATCGCTACCTTCAGCTTGGATAGTAAGACGGTTAGCATCGATACCATATTCGTCAACAAGCATGTTGTAGACATTCTGTGCACGACGCTCTGAAAGCTTCATGTTGTAAGCAGCTGTACCGGTATCCTTGTCAGCATAACCCTTAACAACAACCTTAGCATCAGGATTAGCCTTCATCCATTGAGCAGTGTTGTATACATTAACTGCTTCCATAGAAGTGATCTTAGCTGAGTTGATAGTGAAGCGTACAGTTGACATCAACGGAGCGCCTACTTCAGGACATTCAACAGCTACTACTTCGGGGCAAGGAAGCTGTGCTTCTGCAGCTGCAAGAGCAGCGCCGGTAGCAGCGAGTTCGCCGCGGAGGTCATTAACTTGACCGTTGAGCTGGTTGATGTAACCAAGATATGAGCAAGGATTGAATGACTTGAAGTTCTTGCCACCGATATTGAAAGTGAAACCACCCATTGCAGTGAGGTTCATATCGATTGAGTTAGTTCCGTAAGCGATGCCATCAAATGTGTCACCGTAGAATGAGTAACGGCCTTCAGCGAAGAAGTCAACAACATTTGAAAGACGGAAGCGCAATTGCAAACCAACTGATACGGGAACTTGCCATACTTTTGTTTTGTAACGACCGTGGTTCTCGGAAGTCAATGCTGAATCAGCCGGCTTAAAGTCCCAAGAGTAAGAAGCGCCAACACCTACGAAAGGAACAATGCTGAAAATACGTTTTGTATTAACATTGCCGAATGTGTTGAACATATCCCACATCAAATCTACGTTAGCGTTAACGAATTTAGCCTTACGGTAAGCGCCAGAAGCATTGTAGTGATAAGCAGCGCCCTGCGCGCCAACACGCCATGCCAAATAAGGAGTGAACCATTTACCGAATCCGGCACCATAAGCTGCAGTGATGTGATGAGTAGCTGAGTGAGGACTGTGCTCGATAACTGGAAGGTCCATACCGGCGCCTACTTGGATAAACCAATTGTCCTTCTTCTGAGAATAATAATGGTCAGTGCATTCAGCGACTTCGCCAAATACGATATCCTCAACAACTACTGCCTCTTGAGCCTTAGCCTCGTTTGCTGAAAGGAGCATTGCTCCACAAGCAGCAAAACTTAAAAGGATGTTCTTTTTCATTCTTTCTTTTTTTAATTTATACAAAATATTATAAACCCTCTATTTTAAATTTTCTAAACGAATTGTATCTTTAATCGTATATTCCAATCGGTTTTGACATATTAACGTAAATACACTTTTCTTTGTTCAGCAATTTTTTTCACAAAGATAAACCTTTACATAATATCTTGCAACTTTTTCGCACAAAATTTAACACTACTTTGTTAATGATTCGTTTATTTTTTTCAAAAATACCGACCGACAAATCACATTTTTAACTACTTCTAAAATTTATCCTTATATTTGCACATTAAGATTCAGTAAGAAAAATGAGTTCGTTTAACAAAAATAAAAAAGCGCGTCACTCATTCAAAACGCCAAGTCGATTCAGATTATCATTTATTAATGAAAATACTTTTAACACAATCTGGACAATACGGTTTTCTCGAGTGAGGATTATTTTTGCAGTGATCATTATATTGATCGCCATTACATCAATGGTGTCAATGCTGATACTTTTTACTCCCGTAAGGACATTACTTCCCGGCTACCTTAAAGAATCTCAGCGGCAGCAAGTGATCGCAAGTTCATTAAGAGTTGATTCCCTACTCACCCACACTGAGTTAAATTCCTCTTATATCGCCAATTTGCGACGCATCCTCAATATGCCCGACGACACGATAAATCTTGCCGCAGCAATGGCGGCTGATTCAGTATTCAGCATTGATTCTTTGCGGCCGGCCTCCGACGTAGAGAAGCAGTTTGTGAGACAATTTGACGAACAGGAAAAATTCAACATAAAAGTGCTCTCACCTATCGCTGCGGAAGGCCTCGATTTTTTTCCACCTGTCGCAGGGCCATATACGACATCCCAACGAGACGAGCAGGCTACATCCATAACACTCACTTGCGCGCCTCAAACTCCAATAACCGCAGTATTGGACGGATCCGTGATTGATTGCTATAAAATATATGGCAAAGATTACACTGTGATAATACAACATCCCAATGGATTTGTGTCGAAATACACAGGTATATCATCCGTATTTGTCAATCCTGGAGAAAAAGTCGAATCCGGAACCCCTATTGGCATCACAGGCAACAATACGGCACACGATGCTACGCAAGTTTTTCTTGAACTTTGGAATAAGGGCACTAAACTCAATCCATGGGATTATATCCCGTTTTTTTAATAAGCCTCTTTTATTATAGGCGAATTTGAATTAAATTTGCATAACTTTTAAAGATTGTCGATTTATGTATTTAATAATTCAGGCAATCGATTAGATGCGAATCCAACAACAAACCTCAAACAGTCAAATGACACAACAGCAAATAGCCCTGATTGGGAGCACCGGATCAATAGGTGTGCAAACTCTTGAAATCGTCAATGAATATCCCGACCATTTCAAAGTGAACCTGCTTGCCGCCGGACGCAACGTGAATCTTTTGATTGAGCAAGCCATTCAGTTCAAGCCAAATATTGCAATAATTGCCGATCCCGGCTTGTACGATACGCTCCACGAAGCTTTATCTCCTCTCGGTATAAAAACCGCTGCGGGAAGCAACGCGCTCGCCGATTCAATGGAATATGAGCCATACGATCTCGCCGTCATCGCCACCGTGGGATATAGCGGCCTTGAGCCTACATTAAGAGCGATTAAATCCAATCGGCGGATAGCGCTCGCCAACAAAGAGACACTCGTAGTGGCAGGGGAGCTTGTGGCATCACGACTAAAGGAGTCCAACTCTACAATCATGCCTATAGATTCTGAACATTCGGCCATATACCAATCATTGGTCGGTGAAGATAGAAATAACATAAAACGGCTGTTGATTACTGCGTCAGGAGGACCCTTTCGCTGCAAGAGCGCCGATGAGCTAAGCAATGTCACGGTAAAAGACGCGCTCAATCATCCCAATTGGGCTATGGGCGCTAAAATTACCATCGATTCAGCCACTATGCTCAACAAAGCGTTTGAGATAATTGAAGCGCGATGGTTGTTTGACGTGCCGCAGTCAAAAATAAAAGCTGTTGTCCACCCACAATCAATAGTACATTCAATGGTCGAATTTGTCGATGGAGCAGTAAAAGCCCAATTGGGCGTTCCTGACATGAGGATTCCCATAAGCTACGCATTAGGAAATGCCTCGCGACTCGCCACTGAACGACGAGGACTTTCAATCAACGACTATGCGAAGCTTGAGTTTTTTGAGCCTGACACTGAGTGCTTTCCTCTTCTCAACCTCGCATACTATGCGCTCGACCGCGGAGGAAACGTGGCGTGTGTGATAAATGCCGCAAATGAGATCGCAGTCGCAGCGTTTCTGCATGAGCGCATAAAATTTACCGATATACGCCGGCTTATCGAATCCGCTATTGAAATGATTGAATATATCCCAACGCCTTCTTATGAAGACTATGTAGCGACTAATGCCGAAACAAGGCGCTACGTCGAATCATTAATAACTACATCTTAAAAACATCTTGGCATAACGAAAACAAATGGAGACATTTCTAATTAAAGCCGCTCAACTTATAGCGGCATTAGCATTGCTTGTCATAATACACGAATTCGGGCATTATATATTCGCTCGGATATTCGGAATAAAAGTTGAGAAATTTTATCTGTTTTTCGATCCGTGGTTTTCCATCTTCAAGTATAAGCCTAAAAAATCCGACAAAAACACTGATTCCAATAGAGCGACATGGCGCGACACGGAATACGGCATAGGATGGCTCCCGCTGGGAGGATACGTGAAAATTGCGGGAATGATCGATGAATCAATGGATAAAGAACAGATGGCAAAACCGGCTCAACCTTGGGAGTTCAGATCAAAGCCGGCTTATCAACGCCTTTTAGTAATGGTGGCCGGAGTTCTGATGAATTTCATCCTGGCGATACTGATATATGCCGGAATCGCATGGTATTGGGGTGAAAAATATATTCCGGTCGAACAAGCCTACGAAGGAATGGATTACGTCGACGCGGCCAAAGACGCAGGATTCCGGGATGGCGACATACCCCTATTAGTTGACGGGCATAAAATCGATATGACAAAAGGCGATTTCATGCTCAGCATGATTGAAGCCGACACCGTGACAGTGCTTCGCAATCATAAGGACACAGTCAATATCGCAATTCCGGAAAATTTCATATTCCGACTGAATGACGATGAAGGATTTTTCACCTATCGTATCCCGGTATTTGTGGCCGGCACGGTTAACGGAGAGCCGGCAGCAGAGGCCGGATTGATGCCGGGCGACCGAATAGTTAGAGTTGACTCTGTCGATACACCATCATATACAGAATTTATCGCTGGATTGACGAAGCGAGCCGGAAAAAACGCAGGATTGACAGTGGAACGCAACGGGAAAATCGCCACTCTCCCTATAAAGATAAATGATGCCGGCAAAATCGGAATAACATTAAAGCCAATCACTGACATTTATCCGGTTGTAACACGCCATTACACATTCTTTGAATCTTTGCCTAAAGGCTGGGAGCTTGGCACCAACCGCCTTGTGTCATATATTAGCTCTATGAAGTATGTCGCAACTGCTGAAGGGGCAAAAAGCCTTGGCGGATTCGGTGCTATAGGTAGCCTTTTTCCTGAGCGCTGGAACTGGCTGTCATTTTGGGAGATCACCGCATTTTTGTCTGTCGCGCTCGCATTCATGAACATATTGCCGATTCCGGCTCTTGATGGAGGACACATTATGTTCTTGCTCTATGAAATAATCTCACGCCGCAAACCAAGCGAGAAATTCATGGAATATATGCAAGTGGCGGGCATGGCGTTCTTGCTTTTGCTGCTGTTATATGCCAATGGGAACGACATTTATCGATTTGTATTCAAATAATCCTCTGACCATGAGTTACCCCATAATAAAGTTACGCAAAGGAAAAGAAGAATCGCTCGAACGGTTCCACCCATGGGTATTTTCCGGAGCTGTCGCATCTCAACCCGACAACATTGAAGAAGGCGATTTAGTGAGCGTCATGTCACATGACGGACAAATAATAGGAGTTGGACACTACCAGATCGGGAGCATAACAGTAAGAATCCTCGCTTGGGGCGACAGTGAGATAAACAACGAGTTTTATAGCCGTCGTCTCACGGAAGCATACAATGTAAGAAAAGCTCTAAGACTTGTGAATCGCCACAACAACGCCTATAGACTTGTCCACGGTGAAGGCGACTTTTTACCGGGGCTTGTTGTCGATATATATGGCGACACCGCAGTGGTGCAAGCCCACTCCCCCGGTATGCACTTCGCTCGCGACATAATAGCAGCAGCGTTGGTTGATCTTCCCGACGCCGGCATAAAAAATGTGTATTATAAATCTGAAACAACATTGCCGTTCAAAGCTCGCCTTGACCCGCATAATGACTATATAATCGGAAAATATTCGACAAATATAGCCGAAGAGAACGGTTTGAAATTCCATGTCGATTGGTTGAAAGGCCAAAAGACAGGCTTCTTCGTTGATCAACGTGACAACAGAAGCCTTTTAGAAAAATACGCTTACCACCGGAATGTCTTGAATATGTTCTGCTACACGGGCGGATTTTCGGTATACGCTCTCCGCGGAGGAGCCAACCTCGTACATTCGGTAGACAGTTCGGCAAAAGCGATAGCACTGACCGAAGCCAATGTAAAGCTGAATTTTCCCGACGATAATCGTCATGCATCCTCCGCGGAGGATGCTTTCAAATTTCTATCCTCAATGGAGGAGACCTACGATCTCATTATCCTCGACCCTCCGGCATTCGCAAAACATAGAAGCGCGTTACGCAATGCGCTGATCGGCTATCGCAAGCTCAACGCCAAGGCGTTTGAAAAAATAGCTCCCGGAGGAATACTATTCACATTTTCATGCTCACAAGCCGTAACCAGGGAGCAGTTTAGGTTGGCTGTGTTCTCGGCTGCCGCACAGAGCCGGCGCAAAGTGCGTATTCTACATCAACTGACACAACCCGCCGATCATCCTGTAAACATATACCATCCCGAAGGCGAATATCTGAAAGGACTCATTCTTTATGTAGAATAACTCATCACATATTATTATAATGAACTTACTTAATAATCTGGCGGCAGGACTCTTGGTAGCCGCCGCATCAACATCAACAATGATGGCTTCTAACAACGATTTCAATTACGTGGTCGACCGTTTCGCAGATATAGAGGTCCTACGCTATAAAGTTCCCGATTTTGAAAATCTTTCGTTAACCCAAAAATTGCTCATCTTCCATTTGAATGAAGCGGCGTTGGCAGGACGCGACATACTTTGGGATCAAAACAACAAGTATAACCTTGCGATACGTTCTTTGCTTGAAAATGTATATCAAAATTTCTCCGGCGACCGGAAAAGCAAAGAATTCCTGGCATTTGAAAAATATCTGAAACAGGTATGGTTTGCAAACGGTATACATCACCACTATTCAATGGACAAATTTACTCCTGAATTTTCAGAAACATTCCTTCGTGAGCAGGCAGCAAAACTTCCTAATGACAAACAGCCACAAAACATAGACACTTTGATATCGGTTATATTTGATCCGGCAGTCATGCCCAAAAAGGTGAACCAAGCTGAAGGAGAAGACCTTATTCTCACCTCAGCCACAAACATATATGAAGGTGTGACCCAGCCTGAAGTTGAAGCGTACTATGCAGCGATCAAAGACACGACCGATCTTACCCCCATTTCTTACGGCCTAAACACCCGAAAAGTAAAAATTGACGGAAAAGTGGTTGAGCAACCCTACAAAGTAGGAGGCTTGTATTCTGATGCCATTTCAAGAATTGTGGAAGAGCTGAAGAAAGCGTCAGCATACGCCGAAAATCCGGGACAGAAAGCATATATCGACAAATTGATTGAGTATTATACCACCGGCGACCTTAAAACTTTCGACGAATACTCAATCCTATGGGCCGATGAAACAAATGCGCGTGTTGACTTCATCAATGGATTCATCGAATCTTACGATGACCCGCTCGGCATGACCGGGTCTTGGGAATCGATCGTGAACTTCAAGAATAACGAAGCGTCGGCTCGCACTGAAAAATTGAGCGCTAATGCGCAATGGTTTGAAGACCGCAGTCCGATAAATCCGGCATTTCGCAAGGATAAAGTTAAAGGTGTCTCCGCAAAAGTAATTACCGCAGCAATTCTTGCCGGAGATTCTTACCCCGCAACACCTATAGGCATCAATTTACCTAACGCCAATTGGATTCGAGCCGCCCATGGCTCCAAATCAGTGACGCTGGAAAATATCACTCAAGCATACGATGAAGCGTCACACGGCGATGGGTTCAATGAGGAATTTGTCATCGATGAAGAGACAACCAAATTGCTCGACGACTATCTATTCATCACCGACAATCTGCACACAGACCTCCATGAATGTCTCGGACACGGTTCAGGACAGATTCTGCCCGGCGTAGATCCCGATGCGTTAAAAGCTCACGGTTCCACTCTTGAGGAAGCTCGCGCCGATCTGTTCGCCTTATATTATCTCGCCGATCCTAAACTAATTGAGCTCGGATTGCTCGATAATCCTGACGCATACAAGGCTGAGTATTATAAATATATCCTCAACGGGTTGATGACCCAACTTATGCGTATCGAACCTGGTAAAGATGTCGAAGAGGCTCACATGCGTAACCGTAAACTCATTTCAGAATGGGCCTACGAGCATGGCAAAGACGCCAATGTCATCGAATACGTTAAAAACAACGGAAAAACTTACATTCGCATAAACGACTACCCTGCGTTAAGAAATCTATTCGGGCAGTTGCTTGGCGAAATACAACGCATTAAGAGCGAGGGCGATTATGAAGCAGGACGCGACCTTGTGGAGCAGTATGCGGTTAAAATTGACCCTGCGATCCACAAAGAGGTTCTTGACAGATATGCCCACCTTAACATCGCGCCTTATAAGGGATTTGTCAATCCTGTGTACTCTCTCGTAAAAGATGCTGACGGAAATATTGTCGATGTGACGATATCATACGATGAGGAATACATTCCTCAAATGATGCGCTATTCACGTGACTACTCTCCATTGACTCATTAACAGCGCCTGCGATAAAAGCACATCCGCAAACAAGAGACAGAAAATAATTAACTAAATCCAATAAGTTAATTCTTCTGTCTCTTGTTTGCTTTTGGCCTTTTGTATCAATGTATTTCTGTCATTTAAATATGTAAGATTATCGGTCTCATACTTGTAAAATCTGTAATTTAGGTATAAAAATCCGTAATTTGTCTAATTTATATCTTATCGAATTAGTTTAATTTTGTACTTGGATAATAGACAATTGGAATGACACAACTCAAATCGTAATGATGTTTCCGGTCGCCGAATATGATATCAAAAATGCGTATCTTTGCATAAAGTTTCGATGAAGAGTAGACAATATTAAATAATCGGAGAGATGAAAATTATTAATTCACTATTTGTCGCAGTGGTGGCGATTGTGTTGCCACTAATTTCATGCGGACAAAGCAAAAAAGGGACTGAGATGGAACAAGATGACAGCAAGGCGGTAGTATGCTATTTTTCCGCTACGGGAACCACTGAGGCCGCAGCTAAGAGGATTGCACAGATCGCAGGAGCCGAGTTATATGAGATTGTTCCGGATGAGCGTTACACCGCGGCCGATCTCGATTGGACCGACAGTCTAAGCCGCAGTTCCGTTGAGATGCGAAATCGCGCGATGCGTCCGGCATTGAAGGATTCAGTAGCCGACTTGTCGGAATATTCTGTGGTTTATATCGGTTATCCGAACTGGTGGAACACTCATCCCACTATCATCAATACATTTATCGAATCAAATAATCTTGCCGGTAAGACGATAGTTCCGTTTATGACTTCGGGCGGCAGCAATATCACCAACAGCGAGAAAGAGTTGAAGGAGCAGTACCCGACATTGACGTTCGGCAAAGGACTGCTGATGAATGGCAAGACCGATGATGAAATTAAAGAATGGACTAAACAATTTAAATGATAATGAAACGCAACATTTTCCTTTTTATAGCACTAACACTGTCAACTATGGCCGCATCCGCGCAATCTAAGGTTTACATGACCCGAGAGATAAGTCCGGAAGCTCTTGTTAAGATCTATAAGGCTTTAGGACGTCCTGCCGACGGACATCGCGTGGCTGTGAAAATCAGCACCGGCGAGGCTGGAAATCCCAACTATTTGAAGCCCTCGTTGATAAGTCAACTTGTCGACACTGTCCACGGAACAATCGTGGAATGTAACACCGCTTATGCCGGCAAGCGCAACACAGTTGAGGCTCATTGGCAAACTATTAAAGAACATGGCTTTGACACAATAGCTCCGGTCGATCTTATGGATGAAGAGGGACAAATGAATATTCCGGTACGTGACCGCCGTCACATAAAATATGATATCGTGGGCAATCATCTCCCCCGTTATGACTATATGGTGAATCTGGCTCATTTCAAAGGTCACGCCATGGGCGGTTACGGAGGCGTGTTGAAAAACGCAAGTATCGGCGTGGCATCTGCCGATGGAAAGGCCTACATTCACTCTGCCGGTAAAACCGATCAGGTTGAAGGGCTGTGGGATAACATCGCCGAACAAGATCTGTTCCTTGAATCAATGGCCGCTGCAGCACAAGGTGTTGCCGACTATTTCGGTGACAATATTGTATATATCAATGTGATGAACAATATGTCGGTCGATTGTGATTGCGACGCGCATCCTTCTGATGTGGTGTTGAAAGATTATGGAATCTTGGCGTCCACCGATCCGGTTGCTCTCGACAAGGCCTGCGTCGACATCATCTTCAACATGAAACCGTCGGAAGGCAACGATAACGCTCCACTGATTGAACGCATCAACAGCCGCCACGGCACACACACAATTGATCACGCTGCCGCAATAGGACTCGGCTCTCTCGAATATGAAATAATCGAACTCGAAAAATAAAAACTTGTTAAAACTAATTTATGCAATTAAAACCAATCCTCGTTACATTTTTTTTATCGGCAGTTTCCTCCTTTTCTATTTCAGGTCGGGAAACTGCCGATTCTATCCTACAGCTTAATGAAGTAGTTGTTACAGGTGCAAATTCGCCGGTTCCGCAAAATCTGATTCCTTACACAGTGTCAGTGGTAAGCAATGACCGTTTAGAATCCACCGGTGAGACGCAAGTTCTGTCGGCAATATCCGGAATGGTGCCGAGCCTGTTTGTAACCGAGCGTAGTATATTCGGTTTCGGAGTGAGCAACGGCGGCTCGGGAGGAATTAAATTGCGCGGCGTAGGAAACAACGGCACCGTGCTGATGATGGTAGACGGGCAGCCACAATTTGCTGGACTATACTCCCATCATATCGCAGATTTTTACACCAAGGAGTATGTTGAGCGTGTTGAAGTGCTTCGCGGGCCGGGGTCGGTGTTATACGGGTCAAACGCCATGGGCGGCACTATCAACGTGATAACTAAAGATCCCAAAAGGGAAGGAACGCGCACCACCATATCCTCACAATACGGTTCATACAATACCTGGCTGTCATCCTTAACCAATACCGCGCGTTTCGGCAATTTCTCGTCATTAGTTTCAGCTTCATATAACCGCACCGACGGCAACGTGGACAACTTCGACTTCAAGCAGGCCGATGGATATGTAAAAATCGGATATGACTTTTCACAACAGTGGAAAGCGGTCGCCGACTACACGATAATGCACTTCAAGGGCAATGACCCCATATATCCCAAATTATCTGATCCTGAATCTACCGATATCTACAGGCAGAGCATCACACGCGGTGAGGCGTCACTAAGCGCAACAAATAATTATGGCGCTACATCGGGGCTGGTTAGGGTTTATTATAGCTATGGCAGCCACTTTATTGATGACCCAAATCATTTTCACAGCAATGATGACCGATTAGGAGTGAGCTTATATCAGAATTTTACACCGTGGACAGGGAGTTCGGCCACAGTAGGATTTGATTTTGACTCCTACTCTGGAAAAATTCCGGTTTCAGGAGGACAACCGGTTTCTGAAACTAATTTAGGAGCCATCACACGCAAAACCATTGTGGAATATTCCCCCTACATCACTATCTCCCAATCATTTATCAGCGACCTATTGAATCTGAACGCCGGATTACGAATGGCCAACAGCGATAGATTCGATACGCAATGGGTGCCTCAATTTGGATTTGCGGTAAATCCAGGTTGCGGGTTAAACATCAAGGGCAACCTCGCAATGGGCTACCGCAACCCGTCATTTAAAGAACTATATCTCTATCGCATGGCCAATCCCGACTTGAATCCTGAAAAAATGATGAACTATGAACTGTCGGTAGGGAAGAGATTCTCCCGCTATTTTTCAGCCGATATAACAGCATATTACAGCCGAGGCGATGACATGATTCAGGTTGTGGATCAGAAGAATGTCAACACTGGCAAATTCATCAACAGAGGTATTGAAATTTCAGCCTCCAGCCACCCTCTCGATAATCTTAGGCTATACGCATCCTACAGTTATCTGCGCACATCTCTTGACGATCTTGTTGGCGCTCCGAAAAATCAATATTATCTTGGTGCCGAGATGACTTTGTGGAAAAAATTGAAAGTTGCCGCCGACGTTAAAGGAGTGGGTGGATTATATGTAGCCGATAATATTGATAATCAGAACTATGCCTTGCTGAATATGAAGCTAAATTATGAAATATGCGATTATGTGGCGATATTCACACGACTTGAAAACATCACGGATGCCCATTACGTGATAAATCGAGGTTATGATATGCCCGGTTTCACGGCATTAGGTGGATTCAAGGTAAGCTTCTAACGCTACTCTTGAGAAGTTGTCTAATAACCCCTTTACAATTTTAACTCCCTCACACATTACCTATAAAACAAACGACCATGCCGAGTAAGGCATAGTCGTTTGTAAGGGTTTAATATCCGAAACTGATTATTCAGCGGCGGGAGCCTCAGGATCAGCTTCCTCAGCGGGAGCCTCATTTCCTGCAGCGGCTTCTTCAGCAGCTTTTGCAGCCTCTTCTGCGGCCTTAGCGGCAGCGATTTCAGCTTTCTTCTTAGCTACTTCTTCAGCTTTAGCCTTGTTCTTAGCGGCCTCAGCCTCAAGACGCTGCTTCAATTCAAGCTCTTTCTTGCTTGCTACGGCAGTCTTTGCTGCGTCAACAGCCGACTGGCGTTGGTTTTTCCAAGCTTCAAAACGACGCTGAGCTTCCTCTTCGTTAAACGCTCCTTTCTTAACACCGCCCTGAAGATGCTTCATAAGAAGAACGCCCTCACGGGAAAGAATGTTACGTACAGTGTCGGTAGGTTGAGCGCCGACGTTTAGCCAATACAAAGCACGCTCGAAGTTCAATGTTACTGTAGCAGGATTAGTGTTCGGATTATAAGAACCTATCCTTTCAATAAATCTACCATCACGTGGTGCCCTGCTATCGGCGATTACAATCGGATAGAACGCATAGTTTTTGCGTCCGTGACGCTGTAATCTGATTTTAGTTGCCATTTTTTGATTAGTTTATGATTTGTATTGTAAAAGCGGTGCAAAGGTAAGGCTTTTAATTTGATTATCAAAATTATTCCGGAAGGATTTCGTAAGAAATAGCTTCAAGATAATAAAATGACAGGTAAGGCTTGCCCTCCTTCTCGTTGCGTTGGGCGATGCGCGCGCGATAGTCAGCGATGCGGTCTGCAAATGAAGTTAGGTTTTGCTGGCCTCTTGCCGCACGTTCAGTGTCACATCCTCCGGTGGGTTCTGCTGCTTTGGCCGTTTCCTCTCCGAATTGGTCTGATGCGTCATTCTGATTGTTCAACATAGCATATTGATGCTCCATTTTAGCCACAGCTTCCTCATCGACACGATCCTCTTTCAAAATACCCTTTACTTCAATGGGCTTATGGATCGTTTCCTTGGTGAAAGGCGTACCCATAAGTGGATAAGCTTCACAGCGCAGCAAAAGGCTGTCGTTGCTCCCAAGCACAAACGCTTTTCGGCCGCCATGCTTGCATAGGTGCGAGCACACGCCTTCCACTGAGATAGTGTCGCCAATAAGATTTTGGGCGTCAGCGAGCACTTGATCGACACTCATCACCGATTGCCCGCCATCAGACGTTTCTTCAGCGTTTTTATTTGAATTCCCACAGGAATATGTGAAGGCTGACGCTAATACAGCCAATGCGATAAAAATGTTCTTTTTCATAACAGTATTTGTTTTGTTTATTCTTTAGTTAAAATCAGAGGCACGAATGCGAATATACCGAAAATAAGCGCCACCACCCCGTCAATGATTACATATTTCCGCGGACGGCTCTTGAACAGCACTACTATGACTATCGCCAAAATAATGTTCAAGTAAATTGCGTTGAGTGAAAAGTCTGACAATCGCGGTTTTGCAAAACAATCGGTAATTGACGTGAACGACAATTGGAACGGGAACAGATAGGATGCCGCAATATGCGCCCGGCTTGTGGGATATGTGTAGTCATATTCTCCAAGCAACGAGTAGTCGTCAGAGTTCAGAGCAACCCATTTTACCCCATTGTCGCCATTAATCTTCACCACCCAGTTAAACAGATTCTTTATAATCGAGAATTTCTGCTTTTCCGGATCGACTTTGCCCACAGGCAATTTTTTAAGAGCGTAATTCTCCTTTTCAAGCACATACAAATTGTGATTTTCATCGCTGACCACACCAAGATGCCTTGTTTCTGTATTCTCCATTATGAAGAGGTGTGAGGCCGCAATCGAATCGGGCTTGCTAACCTTCACCATAAAAGGCCGCCCGGCTTGCATTTTAACATGGAATATTTCCCCGTTGTCATCAGCCAGCAGATAACCTTCATCGTAAGGTTTGCGTGTGGTCACATTCGCGCTCGCCGACTTGATAGGGAATTTGAAACCTCTACGGTTAAAGATTTCATTAAATCGTTTCGTCTTGCTCTGATTGACTGTATTGGTTGCGATATCGATAAACTCAATGCGGTCATTATCCTTTATGCGGAATATCTCCTTCGGATCTTCAAGTTCAAATCGCGCGGGCATCGATTCCATCACAAGATATACGTCCGAGTTCACCTTGTTGATATCTCTCGGAAGAGATGTGAACGCCCATTGCGAATGGCGGAGGATAGGGATTGTTATCTCTTTTCCGTTGATGGTGTCGGGAAGCTTGTCACGCGCCACCAATTGATTGAAATATATCTGCGGGAGAAGTGAATCACGGTCATCTTTGGTATAACTGTCTACTGAATTTCCATCCTTATCAACTGCGTGTATCAACCCGCCTCCGTCGGCAGTCTCAGTCACTATAAATGAATCGGAGATCGGCGACCATGCTACGAAAGGATCACTCACGCCTACCGGGAATATTAAGGAGTAAAGCCAAGGCAAGAACCACGACAAAACAACTATACCGGCGGCGATTAAAAATATCGAATAACCTTTTTTCATAATATTACTGGCGGCCCTCCTTAAACCGAATAATAGACCCGAACGACAGGATCGTCGACACACAGATAAAAATAATAATCAGAAGCAGCATACCGTTATACGCTTCAAGAGCAGGCTGCAAATAGTAGATGAACATTACGGCAAGCCCCAGTAATGACAGAATGACGCGCCTTTTCCATGTGCCTTCAAGACACACTGAGCAAGTGAACAGGTAGGCCGTAAAACCGGCGAGGCTCCACGGAACCATTGTCAGCAGCACTCGCCCCACAAGTTCCGACGGCAGTATCGTGGAATCATATATGCCTATTATCGCAAATTGCAACGCATAGATGACAAACAGCTCAATCAATCCCATCGCAAGCATTATCGCCACCAATGTGTTCTGAGGATAAGGAAGATGCAACGTAAGTTTTAATCTTTTCTGCGACATCTCAGGTGCCATTTGAGCCGCGGCAAGTGCAATACCGGCAATTGCCGGAAGATATTTCAGAGTGTCCACAAAAGAATTATCCCTCAATATCATTATGAGCCACAGATGATCGACACCCTTCAATTGAATAAGGCGCGACATCATAAGAACCGCATAAGCCGACACTGCGGCAAGCACAACAAGTGAGATGAAAAACACACCTCGGGTCTTAATCCATTCTTTGAAAAATAAAGCCTTTACCATAGTGTTTTAATATTTGCCTGTTAGTCCGATGAAAGCGTCCTCAAGATTCATATCTTCCTTCCTGAAGTCGGAATATTTGATACCTTGTCGGTCAAGAGATTGTTTCACGTAATCAGCCGGCTGGAACGAGTAGACCTCCACTTCGTTCTTTATACAATAGGGATTTATCAGTTTCTCGTCATCAGGAAGCGGAGATTCTCCCGTGGTGTGGAATTTAAATTTAGAGAATGTCGCGAGCAACTCATCAATGGCCGTATGCGTCAATATCTTCCCATAGTCGAGGATGATGCAATCATCTATCAGCCGTTCCAGATCCTGAATTATGTGTGAGGTCATGAAAACAGTCTTGTCTTCCGACTTGGCATAATCATGAAGATAGTCCACAAACAATCGGCGATACCCCGGGTCAAGCCCTAATGAAAAATCGTCAAGCACCAATAGATCGGCGTTCTGAGCCAGAATAAGGCCAAGCGCCACTTGCGACCGCTGTCCGCATGACATGGTCGATATCTTTTGGTTAGGCGACACGTGGAGCTTCTTCATCAGTTCATAGTACGCTTCACGATTCCATTTAGGATAAAATTTGGAATAGAATTTTTCAATTTGCGAAATTGTCATGAATGCATATTGCACATGGCCCTCTATCAGCAAAGCTATTCTGGCGCGAGTTTCAGGGCGTATTTCCGTAATTTTCTCGCCGAAAATACGGCAATCCCCCTCCAATGGACGCAGATATCCCATAAGGATATTGATCGTTGTCGTCTTTCCGGTTCCGTTTTTACCTAACAACCCCAGAATACGTCCTTTCGCTACTTCAAAATTCAGGTCGCTATATATGACACGCCCGTTGCCATATCGTTGGGTAAGATGTTTTACGGATATTACCGGTGTTGAATCTGTTGTCATTTATTTGTTGAAATATATTTTCTAAAAAATTACTCCCACCGCTATGCCCGCTGTGTTGGCGTAACATATATTGCGGAAGTGTTGGATAGAATAAAACAGTGTTCCGTTTAAAGCTATCGTGCCTAAGCGTCGGGTGGCGTTTAATTTTATATCCCCTTTTATGCTTTCAGCCTCAAGCATGGAATAGTTGTTCAACTGACATTGTCCAAGAGCCGAAGTCGTGTCGAGATCTGTCCATATCGGAGTTTGCGCGTGCGACATTCTGTATTCACCGTTTATAGCTAAATTCCACAACCATGCGCCGTGATTCGTTGAAATCGCCGCGGCTATTCCGGGAGTGACGTGAGTGACATCGGTCTTTCTCAATGGCGTCGCATAGCGCTCTTCATCGCCGGTCAATGCGCAGTGGGGTGTTAGGGTTAAATACGTGTTGTGGCCGGTGTTCAATTGCGCCGGTACAGCGATAACGCCGGTGAATCGGTTGTGGCGGTAATATGAATTCGAGCCGATTTTGTCATAGCTTGCTCCTACGGATGTTCCGAATAGATTTTCAGTGCCTTTACGGTGACTGAAATATCCTTTCGCTATAGGTTCTATTGTCAGCTTATTGTTTATATCGATGCGATAGGATACGGTTCCTGAAACAATTGTGTTGTCAGAGAATCCGAGTGTTAAATTGTTGTAATTCCGGAGCTGTTGATTCATGCGGTAGCTGTCAAACGCAACGCTTACCTTCAATCCCGACTTATCGGTGGTCAACATTTGCGCTGCCGCCGAAAATCCAAGAGAATTATAGCCGCTGTTTTTATTTGTGTTGCCCATGAAGCGTTTGTAATAGGTTCCCATTCCGGTGAGAGTGTAAGTGTTGATGTCATTGATAGGATTGTAAAAATCCAAATCGCAATTCTGGTTATACACGCTCAGCCCCCCGGCGATTCCTATAATTCGCTTGGATGAAATTCTAAGAGCCGCGCCAAGTTTAAGATCTAAATCCGAAACAACGGTCTTTATTCGAGGATCCCTGTTGCGGTAAGCTATTTCAGCCCTGTAACGCAACTGCGCTCCTAATGTCCACTTATTGATATTTTTTGCGATGCCGCCTGAAAAACGGTAGCATTGCGTAGTCATATTTCCACCCACCTCATCACCGAGCACGTAGGGAGCTATATATTCATAATCGATGCAGTCAGTCCATTTCACATCCCGATAGGATCCGGTCGTGAATGACGCGTCGCCCCACACGGTCAATTGCTGCGGAAGTCGGCGGTAGGAATTTGCTCCGAGTGTCAGAAGCCGGTGCCCTGTGCCGTTCTGTTCCATAACCGGACGCTTTGAGGAATTGTAGTCAGCGATCGCAGCGATTGCCGATAATGATATCGAATCACGGTAATACATCGTAGCCGGATTCGTTTCATACCCTATTACGGCAACTTTATTGACCGGCAGTGACACTTCCTGTATGCTTTTTATCAATAGCGGATTTTCCGCCATGGCGGGAAATGATCCCGTCATGACAGAAAGTGCTAAAAATAATCCGGTTAGTCTCAGTTTCATTATTCTTTTACTTCTTTTACTTCAAAGTCGGATGCTGAATCGTTGGTGTCCATCAATATGACATTTCCTTCAGCCGATACTCCTGCCACCTTGCGGGCGAATTTCTTTCCGAAACGGTCCTTGTCGGAATTTTTATCAGAAATAGCGGCGTAGCTCATATCGCAAGCGACACTCAACGCGCCTGATGTCCATGTTTCAGTGGGACACAAGTTTACTCCGTCAATGATCCAGTCATATTTTATAAGATAGCATTTAGTGCCTGGCATAGTTTTACCCGTAGCGGCGTTTATATATTCGTAGTCACCGGCATATTCGGCGAGGAAATTTTCAGCGGTCATTCCCTCCGGGAATTTAACAAGCGCATATGAACGGTTGCACTGTTGGGAAGGAATCCATATAGTAAGTGAATAAGAGAACCATTTGTCAAGATTCGGGACATCAGGATTGTCGGTGTCTTTAACCGTAGCAGATGTAGTTTCATCATACCACTCAAAGTCAGCGTCACTATGGTCAAGAGCGTCAGGAGTTTCATCGCTTCTCCAGTCAATAGCCTGGTCTACGATTTTTATTGATTGTCCCGGCTCTATTTTCACATCACTTCCGGAACCCGGAATAACATAAATCGCGCCTACGGTGAAATTAGCCTCCGGTTTGTTGGCGTCAGTAAGGATTTGATCTGTAGAGCTGTTGAGAATTTTACTCTCCACAATTGCGATGCCATCAGCATATTGCACTTCATCGGTATTATTATAGATGGTGAAATATGAGTCGTAAAGACCGCCGGAGCCTTTTGCATTGGAAGTTCCGGTTAAGAATAGCTCACCGAAAACCAAGGTGTTTTCAGGATTGTAGAAGAACCAGTTCAATGGCACGCTGCTGCTATCTTTGTTTATCACAACTTGATTGGAGACGGCGCGCAAAGTTTTTTCAACATCAGCGTCATTGTCGCCGGTATATTTAACAACCATCTGCCCTTCGATATCGTATGTGCCGGCAGGAACCACATCTTCATCCGAAAGTGGAAGATCGAATTCAAATTGGCGGCCGCTGTTAAGCTCGGTATATTTTATATAGCCTGACTGCACGGTATAATTCGTTGATTGAAGTTCAGAAGGCACGCTCTGATCTACAACAACGGGATAAGTCTTGATTGAATCATCATCGTCAGAGCAAGAGGTCGCAACTACAGCGAATGAGCCAACTAATGCTGCGCCTAAAACAAAATTCTTAATGTAATTGAGTTTCATAATTTATTTAAATTTTAATATTAAGTTCCATACCAAAATAAGGTGAAGAGTATCGCCTGACAGTCAGGCCATATCGCTTGTAATCGGGATGTATTGAAAATATTCGATTCACATATAGCGCGATACCTATGCGATTGTTCCAAAATTGTTTGGTGGCCTTGATGTTGAAATTGGTTTCTACAGGCACCGTCACCTTGTCAAACGCTCCGGAGGAAAAACTGCGCACAAGCCGCCCGAGATATGGATCACTTTGCGATTCGGCGGTATATTCATGTATAGTCCCATCCGGAGCCATATAGTGGGTTGGAATACCGTCGCGCCAAAGTGTTTGGCGTGATGTGAACCAAATGTTCTCGATTCCGAGTGAAAAGTTCAAGCTCAACGTAGGAATATCCGTGTCAAACATTACGTTGGTGTTGAAACTGCGGTAAATGCTTCCGTCAGTGTCATCATACAATCCGATATACTGCAATTCGGTGTTATTGACAATTATCGAAGGCTTGTACCACAGCGGTTGACTGTTATTGTTAGTGGTCTTGAAGTATGCTCCTGAAATAGTCACACGAGTGTGGGATCTCGGGAATCGGCGCGATTGAAATGTGTATTCAATCCCCTCCTTTTTCGTAGAACTTCCGTTGGTGACCTGTGTTTTAACACTTTGTATTGTGTTCTCTGTATAGGGAAGCTCCTCTATAACCGGAGCGCGATCCACGGCGTAAGGGTCGAAGGATGACGCATCATAACGGTTGTAGGTGTAGCGATGCACCGTTCCGGAATGTCGGAAGCCGTCAGTCATCTTTTCACGGAAATATGTCACCGAAAGCCTGTTGCCGCGATAGCTGATGTCGCCCCTTATTTCCCACTTGAGATTACGGGCGGCTTTCAGATTGTAATTGGTTAAATCCTCGACAAAAGTCATCACGTTCATCGTGCGATAGTCAGGATTGCTATGGTAATAATTCAACTGCTCGATATCGGTGTAGAGCTTGTCAGGATACAGGAACGCCGCGACCGGCATCTTTGTATGCCATCCCACACCTCCCGAAAACTCCCAGCTTATGGGATAATTTCTCACATATACTTGAGGGAATGTCCAGGTGGCGTTGAATCGAGGATCTAAATATACTTTATTGTGTAGAGCGTATTTAGAGGAGAGATTAAGCAGCGATGTTCCTCTTACACCGGCAATTAGATGTAAAGTACTCCCACCCATGAATACGAGCGCGTCATTTTCAATATAAGCCGACATCTGGTGCATGGCAGGCACGTCGCTGTAGGCTCGAGGGCGGCTGTTATTGCCTGCGGTGATGGGGCGCTCAAGATCATACACCTGCCCGGCCCCATAATTTTTGTTCATGTTCCACTCGATGCCGGCTTTTATATTGTCGACCAATTTTCTATTCATGAATCTGAACGATGAAGCTGCCTTTGCGAATGACGTGAACGGCTTGCCGATCACGTCAAGGTCCGCCAAATACAGCAACGGCAAATAACCGACATAGTTACTCCCCGCAGTTGTGGATACGGGCATCGGCATTATGCGCGAGGCGGCCACGTGCTTTTCCTGATGAAGCCGTTCGTCAGCGTATGTCACCCCGGTGGTGACATTGAATGAGCGGAACACGCTTCCTGTCATTGATGTTATGGCGAGCGTATTGTTCCATGCGATTGAGTTGTTTTTTATCGAAAAATAATCGATTGTGTTGTTGACCGTCAAGTCAGGGTCGTTATCATCTTTTTCAAATGTGCCCTTGTAGGTGAGCGACGAATTCCACTCTGTAGCCACACTTTCGGTGGCCCAGCGCTTGTTGCTACGCGCCGACAAGCTCACTCTCTTGAAGTTTTCTCTTGAATTGCGCGGATCGATTTTAGAGTTTAAGAAATCCACGCCGGTGTTAAGCGTCCAATTGTCGCCCGGCATTTTGATCCCTTTTCCCACATAAACAAGCTGGCTCTGAGTGTCGGCTTTGAATCGAGCTTCAAGACGAGACAATCCGCGCTTGCGCGTGATGTTGACAAGTCCTGATGTCAATTCGCCGTATTCCACTGAGGGAATACCTCTCACAACCTCAATTTTTTCAATATCATCTGTTGAGATAGTTCTCATGTCGACACCTTTCCCGACCGACAACCGCCCCGTTTTATCGGAATCGGCGGTGGTTTGCATCTGGGAGTTGGTGTTAATAGGCACACCGTCAATGACGAATGATGTGCCAAGAGCCGATGTGAGATAGTCGTCAGTCGGCGTTATATTGGTCGCTTGACGCAGCGCTATAGTGTTTACGCTACCCATATCGGGATCCTTTGTCACTCCTCCCGGGAGCAACGACATGAGGTCGGAAAAACTTGACGGTTGCAAATGACGCATGGCCGCAGTATCGATAATCGAAGCGCTCGTGGGCTGTCTTGATTCTTGCGCGGTGACAACAACTTCTGTCAGTGAAATGGATTTGTCGATAGAATCTTTGACGGCCGCAATCGAATCATTCCTCATCTCTCCATGTAACGAAGCCGTAAATGGAGAAAAAAGAAAGATCAATATAAAGATTGAAATTATAAGGTAAAAACTATTTTTGCAAGTCATCAATATCCATTATGTTGGTTTACCGGGAGCAAAGTTATGGATATAGTATGAATTGTGCAATACCTAAAGTTTGGTAGCGGAGAAAACATTGAAAATAATACTTAATCCCCATCTCTCAATGCGCTCCCTGTACTTATATTTGATTATATTCTTTTCCCGGCAACCGTGATTACCGGCTTGTTGGGAGTGATATATTTGCTCGCCATTTCGCCGAGTAGCGCCGGGGTAAGAGTGGATATGGCCTCAACCTGTCGGGCGAAATATCCGTCGGGGATCTGCGACAGTTTACCGGTGATATAATAGTCCATCATGTCAAACGGGGTGTCGAGCGACGATGCAAGCACCGACATCAAATGCCGTTGCAAACGTGTTATCTCGCCGGAAGTAAAGTCGCCCGACGACAAGCGATCCGCCTCTTTCAATGTTTCTTCAATGAGCTGGTCGACAGTCGACGGGTCGGTGGCGCTTTCAATTCCTATAATCCCCCCTTCGGGATAGCCCATTAGGAATGATGTGATACCGTAGGTCAACCCTTTATCCTCACGGATATTGCTCATCAAACGGCTGCCGAAATATCCACCGAGAGCCATTATTAACATTCGCAACGGGATATAGTCGGGATTGGTTCTTAATGGAGCGGGATATGTGATTCTTACCGAACTTTGCAAAGCTCCGTCCACGCTGACAAAATTTTTCTCCTGTGCGGCATCGCAGCGAAACGGAGTTATGACAAGCGGAGTCTCGGTCGATGATGTTGGCATACGGCCAAATGTGTCGTTGACTGCGGCGAGAAGGTTGTCGTCAATATGACCTGACATGAAAAGTTCAAGGTTGCCGCATCCCGGTCGGAAAATACGGTCATGCCACAAGCGGATATCCTCGACCGTGATATGTGCGATCTCATCAGGAGTTTCATATCGGGCAAGCGGATGGCGTGATCCCATCATCAGCTTATTTGACAGCCATGAGGCTTGAGCTTCCACCTTCGAAGACATCAGTTCGGCTTGATGAATGCGCCGCTCGCGCAATGCCGAAAATTCAGCTTCAGGCAATGCCGGCTCGGCGCACATTGCTGCGAGCAATGGAATCACCGCCCGGGCTTTTGAGTTGAGCGCGTACAGCCTGAGTGTGGAATAATGGGAATCGGCGGAGCCTCCAATCCGCGCGCCGTTGAACTCAAGCGTGTCGGAAAATTCTTCTCCCGACATTCCCGCCGCTCCCTCTCTCATAAGTTGAAGAGCCAAGTTGGGCGTCGCGAATTGGCCACATTCAGCATGGCCGCCCTTCCACACGGCGGTAAGATTGAAAACATCCAGATCGCCGCAATTCATAATTTTGACCGTTATTCCGTTGTCGAGCGTTATACGAGCCACCGGAGGCATTGATAACGCAGCAAAATCTTTTACCGGTGGAGCTATGTTTCTGTCAAGCATATTAAACGGCCTATTATATTTTTCCTGATGACAATAAACGGCAAGCTCTTTCAAGATCCTCAGGAGTATCGATGCCGATAGTGCCGCAATCGCTTATACCGACTTTTATTTTAAACCCGTTCTGGAGCCATCTAAGCTGCTCAAGCGATTCCGCAAGTTCCAACGCGCTCTGAGGCAGCGAGGTGATTTGTTCCAATGCGTCGGCGCGGTAGGCATACATCCCGATGTGAGTGAAGAATGACGCTTTTTTACACCACTCCTCTTTCTCCGAGCCTCTCACATAGGGGATTACTGAACGACTGAAATACATAGCGAACATATTTTCGTCAAACACCACTTTAGGTGTGTTAGGATTGAACAAAGCGTCAACGCCAAGAGCCGGATCAAACGGACGAGCCAATGTGGCGATCTGCGTTGACGGATCATCAAAGCATTTCATGATTTCTTCAATTTGCGAAGGGGCGATAAACGGCTCGTCCCCTTGAATATTTATTACCACATCGGCTTTCGACGCGATATTTCGATATGCCTCATAACAGCGGTCTGTACCGCTGCGATGAGTCGGTGAAGTCATCACCACATTTCCGCCAAAAGCTGTCACCGCATCATATATGCGATCGTCATCAGTTGCTACCCATGCGTCATCAAGAGCCAATTTCACTTGACGGTACACGCGTTCAATCATTGACATTCCGCAAATATCGGCAAGCGGCTTTCCCGGAAAACGCGTCGACGCGTAACGAGCCGGTATAATTCCTAAAAACTTCATGTTGTGTCAATTTTTATCTACAATCCGTTTTGGCGGCTTCAGCATGGAAGGAGCCAAAAAGATGCCTATTATTAAATATACATAATATGTGATTATTCGCCAGAACAGGGCGATTATTAGGGCTATGCTCGCATTGTGGAGCATATCTCCGTAATATTCGGTAAAGAGCCACTCGCTTATGCCGCTGCCCCCGGGAGTGGGACTGACCATAAGCACAACCCACACGACAAATTGACGCCCGAACACAACAAGCTGATCGGCATGGGGCACAAAACCCAAAAACAGCGCGTTGACAACCATGAATCGGGAACTCCAGGTGAGCACTGTGGAGGAAAACACCCTCCACCACCATTTCAACGGACGTTTACGCAGCTCCTGGGATGCGGCGACCATATTGTCGCCAAGCGCGATAACGGCCGGTTGCCATCGGCGCAGCCACCGGAATTCAAACAGGAAGATCAGCGCGTTCTTGATGCCGTCGGGCTTGACTAAAATGCCTAAAAACAGCAGAGCCGTCCAAGCGACGAGAATTGCATATACAATCCAGAACACGGTCTTAAGGCCTATCTCAAAGGTGTCGCGCCCAAATCCGAACAGTTCATCAATCGGGATGACAAGCATGATTATCGGACAGGCGAGCGAGAAAAACAGTTCATCGAGAAACAACGTAGTCAACATGAGTGTGGTGGCTCGCCCGAGATTGATCCCCTCATGGTGAAGAAATATCATGCCCAACGACGACCCTCCCACAGCAGATGGCGTTATGGCCGACGTAAATTCGCACATGAAATTCACGTGCAACGCCTGCCGCCAAGTCAAGCCTTTGTCGGTCAGCGTGCGGAATCGCCACGTCAATCCAAAGTCGCGCCCGGCCATGAAAAGCCACGCCAAACCTATACACAAAATGACATGAGCGTCGAAATGAACCGATTCCCACACTTTAACGCTGAACTCCCTATGAAACAACCATATAACTACGCAAAGCCCTATCAGAATCGGCAGAATCACGCGCCAACGGCTGAAACTTCCGGTCGAAGCCGTATTGTCGGGAGTGTGCTTAACGTCGGCCATAGCGTTCTATTATTTCATTGTACCTCAACGCCACCTCCTCAATCACCTCTTTCCATGAGCGCGTCAAAGTCGCCGCCGCCCCTTGCCCGGCACGAAGTATTGATGCCCGGTCGCTGTATAGTTCTCTGATTTTTGCCGCATAGCTTTCAGGCGTGTTTACGCACAGAAAGCCGTTCCCTCCGTCACTGATAACTTCGGCGGTAGTAGATCCTTCAAGCACAATCGACGGCGTGCCCATCATCGCCGCCTCCCGAACCACGAGCGGAGCATTGTCGTAAAATGACGGAAATGGGAAAAGATCGGCGGCAGCATAGTATTCCTTCAACTTGGCGCGGTCAGAAATCACACCATGCAGTTTTATGCGATCCTCCAAAGCCAAGTTTTTAATCAAGCGGTTCATCTCGTCAACGGCGTAACCCACTCCTATAAATGACGCTTTTATCGGCAAATCACGCAATAGGTTGATAGCCTCGATTATGAGAATTACGCCTTTTTCCCTTATGTGCTGCCCTACGAAAAGGAGATGCAATTCATTGTCTTTTATGTCGAGCTTGGCTCTGGCGGCTTTTTTCAACGCTATTATCCCATTGAAATCTTCGGCATCCATATCAATGCCGTTATCGACCACCTTCAATGCGCCGCGGTAGCCGTACTCCCTCACTGTTTCTTCAACCTTTGATTGCGGAATCCACACTTCATCGGCGGCATTGAAAAATTCCATCACACGCTTCATTATGATCTTCACCATCCACTCGGGCAATGAGTGCTTAAGGTCGGTGCGATATTTGGAGTGGAATGTCGCGATCATGGGCACATTGTGCTTACGTGCGGCGTAAACGGCAAGCCGCCCTGATGAGAACGGAGAGTGAGAATGAACAAGATTAAACGGCGTTTTACTTATTTTGCGCCATATAAACGGGTCTAATTTTGGATAGCCGTATCGATATGGTTTTCGGGAAGCGATGGGCAATGAAAAATAGCGATAAATGTCGTAATTATTCTCTAATTCAGCTTTTTCCGGATTCCAGGGAGTTACGACACAAACTTTTTTACCCATTGCCGTGAGCCAATGGGCATAATTTTCCACCGTCAATGTCACACCATCGAGTACGGGAGGAAAACTATCGTTGAAAATTCCGAAAACTTCCTGAACTTGTTTCATTCCGGACTTGCTTATCTCTTATCGAATGACAAAATTAATTAAAAATTGTCATAATCCGGCTATTTGCGAAATTTTACGCCTCCCCCTAAGATTTGATTTCGAGGATGAATCTTGTTCCGCTCTTAAATTCACGGTCAATGGATAGAGTTCCATTCATTTTCTCCGCAATTAGAGAGCATATCGGCAATCCAAGCCCGTCTCCATCAGCCAAATCCCGTATCTCGGTGAACGGCTTGAATATCGTGTCGATTTTATCCTCAGGCAGGCCGCAGCCGGTGTCAGAGACGATGAATTGCATGGTTCTCGCGCCCCGCTTTTTGAATTCAAGAGTTATTTTGCCGGCTTCGGTGTATATCGCAGCGTTATTAAGCAAGTGCGACAATATCCTATCCACCGCTTGCGGATTGAACCGCGCCGACATCTTGGGCACATTTACCGACAGTGTTACGCCCGGCTTCAACTCCGGTGTCACTTTTTGAACAAGAGCGTCGCTGAATTTAGTCAGATTAACATCCTCCGATTCATACCTGTCATCCAACGAATTTTCAAGATCGGACAATTCCTGAATGTGGCTTGAAAATTCTTTCAGCGCGGTTACTGCCGGAAGTGATTGATCGAGCGTGTCCAATGTGGGCGCCATTTGCTCGGATATATTATGTATAAACTGTGCTTTAAGTTTATTGTGTTCATTTGCGATTGCGAGGCTCTTTTTAGCTTTTCGTGACACCGCAATCTGGCGAAGAAGCATTATAGCGCCGAATATAAGCAATGCCGCAAGCGCGCATATAACTATTATTAGGGTGATTATTATGCCTTTCTTCACCGTGAGGGAACTCTCCTTCTCGCCGATTGTCTTGTCGGCCTCTTCAAGTTTCGCTTTCACAAGATTCAGTTCATCGGCGGCTCGCACCTTGCTGATTGAATCGTTCCATCGATTGTAACGCGCATACGAACGGTTTACCAATTGTGCGTTCTTCGACCTTGTGGCTTGCTCTATAAGCTGTTTGAAACACTCGTCTGCTTTATTATAGCCCTTTTCGCTTTCATATTGCGCGATGAGTTTGTTCATCGCGGCATCTCCTGCCGCGGTATTGCCAAATGCGTAATTGTAATTAGCCTCATTGTACAAGAGATCATTGTTTAATGCTCCGTCTCCTGAGGTGGATGCTATCGATTTCATTCGCCGCAGCCATTCCGATGCCTTAGCTCCATTTTTGAGCTTGAGGTAGATGGACATTCTCTCCTTGGCGGGATAATACATCAATTTCACATTCCCGGGATTGGATTTCTGATGGTCAGTGAGCATTTTGTCTACTTTACCCAATTGCTCAAAAGCTTCTTTGTAATAATTTTCCCTGTGATATAATTCAGCCACCTTCACTCCGGCGTCAACGGCTTGACTGTATGAACTGTCGGCGCCGTATTGAGTGAATGCCTGTAGATAGTTATATCTTGCTTGAGTGTATTCCTTGTTTTCAAGATGCTTCTGCGCCTGCGACATGAATTTGTCGCCTCGCTTTTGCTCGTAAGCGCCGATATTAATACTTAGTGCCGATAATAGCAGTAGGGTTATCAGTTTTTTCATTTTAAACGGTAGTATAATTTCATCGCAAATATAAATATTTTGCCGACAAGTGGAGATAACGATAGAAAATTTTTTGAGCAGAAACGGCGCGTTGAAAGCCATATATGACACGAAATAACTAAAAGGGTTAATTTTGTCATTTTTTTTAACTTTAATTAGTCTAAAATGTCATCTTTAAGGATTGGCATTTGATTTGCTCTTTGTTATTCATTAAAACACAAATAAAACATTATGAGCAATCAAAAAGGTAAAATCGGGGTTACTACCGAGAATATTTTCCCCGTGATAAAAAAATTTCTTTACAGCGATCATGAGATATTTCTAAGAGAGCTGGTAAGTAACGCCATCGACGCGACCAACAAGATTAAAACTCTATCGTCATTCGGCGAATTTAAAGGCGAGCTTGGTGAAATGAATGTGCGCGTCACAGTAGATAAAGCGGCAGGTACGCTGACTGTTAGCGACCGCGGAATAGGAATGACCGCCGAGGATATCGACAAATATATAAACCAGATCGCCTTCTCAGGCGCTGAAGAGTTCCTCGCCAAATATAAGGACAAAGCGGAAAGCATTATAGGCCACTTCGGCCTCGGCTTTTACTCTGCGTTTATGGTTGCCAAGAAGGTTGAGATACGCACTCTGTCATATAAAGAAGGCGCGCAGGCGATGAGCTGGGTTTGCGACGGGTCGCCCGAATATGAAATGCAACCGATTGACAAATCCGACCGCGGAACCGACATAATCCTTTATATCGACGATGACAACAAGGAGTTTCTCGAGCAATCGCGCATCGACACTCTTTTGAAGAAATATTGCCGTTTCCTTCCGGTGCCCGTTGTTTCGGGTAAAGAGCAGGAATGGAAAGACGGAAAGTATGTCGACACCGACAAAGACAAGGTGATAAACAACACCGAACCGGAGTGGACCAAGAAACCGTCGGAGCTTACCGATGATGACTACATGAGATTCTACCGCGAGCTCTACCCCGGACAGGACGATCCGCTGTTCTGGATCCATTTGAATGTAGATTATCCGTTCACATTGACCGGTATCCTATATTTCCCGAAAATCAAAAACAACATCGATGTTACGCGCAACCGCATACAGCTTTATTGCAATCAGGTATTCGTAACCGACTCGGTGGAGGGCGTTGTGCCTGAATTCATGATGCTAATGCAGGGCGTGATCGACTCGCCGGATATTCCGCTGAATGTTTCTCGAAGCTATTTGCAGAGCGATACCGCAGTGAAGAAAATATCCACTTACATCACTCGTAAGGTGGCCGACCGTCTTGAAGAAATATTCAAAAACAATCGTGAAGAGTTTGAGAAGAAGTGGGACGACATCAAGATCTTCATCGAATATGGTATGCTAACTGACGAGAAGTTCTGTGAACGCGCGATGAAATTCGTGATGCTCAAGGACACAGCCGGAAAATATTACACTCTGGATGAATATAAAACCCTAATAGAAGCCAATCAAACAAATAAGGACGGCGATTTAATCTATCTTTACACCACCGATCCCGTGGCTCAATACAACTATATTCACAACGCCACCGAAAAAGGCTATAGCGTGCTCGTAATGGATGGCCAGCTTGACAACCATTTCATTGGGCTGCTCGAACAGAAGCTGCAGAAATCCCATTTCGTAAGAGTCGACTCCGACACTATTGAGAATCTGATAAGCAAGGAAGACAAGAAAGCCGCCGATCTTGATTCAAACCAGCGCAACATCATGACCACTCTGTTCAAGTCGCAGATCCCGACGGTCGACAAAGCAGAATTCCTCGTGTCGTTTGAAGCGCTCGCCCCCACTGCCGCGCCGGTAATGATTACTCAAAACGAATATATGAGGCGTATGAAAGACATGGCCGCCATGCAGCCAGGAATGTCCTTCTATGGCGAACTGCCCGACAGCTACAACTTGATCGTAAACACCGAACACACGCTCATCAAGGAGATTCGAGATGCCGCCGATGCCGCCATCGGATCTTCGGTCAAACCTGTCAGCGACGAGATCGAGAAAAAGAATTCCGAAATTTCATCGATACGAGACGCCGCCAAAGACGGAAAATTGAGCGATGAAGATTCTAAAAAGACTTCCGACCTTGAAAACGAAGTGAATAAACTTCGTGCTGAAGAAACCAAAATCATCAGCGACTATGCCGCCGGACAATCAAAGATCAAGCAGCTCATTGACCTCGCTTTGCTTGGCAATGGATTGCTGAAAGGACAAGATCTAACCCAATTCTTGAAGCGTTCTTACGAACTTCTTGAAAAATAACAGTCACTATCAATAAGCGCGGAAATATCATCCGCCTTAAACGAAACAGAAGATATACCTCAATCGTATATCTTCTGTTTTTATGTCTTATGTTTCTTGAAAGCAATACCTTAAATTAAATACGTAGTAGCGACAATATCTCTAAACAAGAGTTACTTATTCAATTTGCAAAATCATTCAAAATCCTAAAACCGAACAAATTTTGATGTTAAAAATTAATCCTCCAACAAACCCCCTCTGTACACACCTCCCCTCCACCGGACACGCCTCCCCTCCCCGACTAATTAGTCCAATCCGCCTAATTGGGCCTATTGGGCTAATCCGTCTAATTCGTCCAATCGGGCTAATTCCGGCGGATACTATAATCCACATACTCCAACTATGAATTATGAATTGAAAAATTGCCGCTTTGCGGCAATGCAATTTAAGCTCCGCCACGAGGCGACAGCCGAATTATCGCTTGACCACGACACATATTTTTCTGCGACATCATCGGGTTTGATATTGGCAACTTTTTGATTCGTTTCTCATATACTATCTGTTAAGAATAATTGCTTGTGCTTTTTCATATTCGAGTCCGGGCATTTGCTTGCCAACGGGCGCGCCGATGTAGGTGGGATCGCAGACAATAAACTTTTGTCCGTTTATTATCATTGCATCTCCTTGAACATCTTCGTTGAAACGTACGGCAATTGCGAGATGTCCCGGATAATACACTAATGCTACATCCAATCCTAACAGGTCGCGGACTAACCATGAGAATAGAATCGCGCGGTCTTCACAGTCACAATATGGATAATTTTTCTGCAAGCATTTATTGCAAATTGTTTGCTTTGCTATTTTATCAGCGAAGTAACAATTTCATTTTCAAAGAATACGTAAGTATATGAATCATACATCCATTCTTCTTTGTTTCCTTGCTTTTGTACAGAAGCTGGTTTGCCAAATGCTAATAAGCATTCTTGCTTACTCATACCCTTTACGACTTCTTTATTTTTGATTTCCGTCCAATGGGTAATGGTAGGTGCAGGATTAGTAGTTATTGCTTCTAACATCCGCTTGACTGTTTCTTTATGAAGTATTGCAAATTCATTTAAGTACTCTTTGTGCTTTGGCTTCTTTTCCGGTTGCAGCTTCTCAAAAGCAAGCCGTTTTACTAATTTTATAACACTGGTTTCAGCCTCATAGGTGATATTTGAAGCTAAAATCGTAATGATATTATCTGTGGCTTTAACCGAAAATGAACAACGATAGCGAGATGCACTTTGGGTATTAGTTTGTATAAGTTCCAGCATGTATTGCTTTTTGTCATAATCTATATCGAAAGTGCTTTTATCTTTTTCGTTTTCTGCATTTTCCGATTCCCTATTTTCAATGCTCCACAAAAGAGCGTTTAAAAAAATTCCTTCAGTTGAAGACGGTTTATCAAGGGCATGAAATTCGGAAATAACGATATTCCCCTTTATTTCAGAGTATGGGGATGAAATATTGCCTTGTGCATGTAGTTGTATACAAACTGTACATAGTACAAGGCAATAAAAAAATCTTTTCATTGTATATTTTTTTAGTTTGACATAAAAACCGATACCGCCCATTAGTTTTTGGGTAAATCGGTATCGGCATTTTTTGTGAGTTAAGTAAAATTAGAATGCGTAACCTAAACTAATCATCCAGTTTTTTTCTTTTGATTCGTTTTGTTTTACTAAACCATTTTGATAGGTAATGTTGAAGTTTAATTTTTGATACCAACCACCTACTCCGAATTGGACACCAGCACTGAAACGATCATAGTCATCAAGGTCATCTAAATTGTAGCTTTCTTCACCTCCATCGTATTTTTCTTTATATTTTCCAAATACATCATAGTTGGCAAAACCACCAATGCGTGCATCAATGGCAATATCATCATTTACTTTATATTTATAGCCGAATGTTACGGGAATTTCCAGTTTATTGGCGTTCAACTTTTCTTCATAGTCACCATCGCTATCGCTATATTTATATTTCCAGCCTTTGGTAGCTAACAACAGTCCGGAGTTCCAAAAAACGCCATTACTACCAATAGGACGGTCAAATGCTATACCAACATTGTAGCCGAAAATTGCATCGGGACCATTTCCACCGTCAACGCTGACATTTGCAATATTAGCACCTGCCTTTATGTACCATACAGTACCGGATTTGGCTTTCTTGAATGAAGTGCTTGTTACAACTTGTGCACTTACAGTAGCAGTCATAAATGCTGCCAACACAAAAAATAAAAACTTTTTCATATGTTCTAAAAATTAAATGTTAATAGTTTAATGATACATTATTATTTATCGAGGTAGTATACATTATTAAGATTATTTTACTGCATCAGAATTCTTAGCTTGGTTTTCTCCAAGTGACTGTACAGGATTCACAAATCGAATTTTAGTTCCATAAACATCCTCTATCCATTGATAATCTTCTTCTTTGGTTGCAACTTTCCAATTTTGGTATTTAGCAGGAAATCCGATAACTGTTATTTCAATGCCTTTTTTCACAGTTCTAATATCAAATGTTGGAGCCACGATAACATCTGCATCAAATTTTTGTGCTGTTAAATACAAAGCGTTGATTTTGAGATTGGATACATCTTGAACGGTCATTTTTGTGATGTCTACATCCGGAAAAGGCCATACCGCTTTTTGCCTTTCATTAGTTGTTACATTTAAGTCTACTACTAAAGGACGTACAAAAACTTGTTGTTGTGGTTCAAGCATACGACTTTGAGACTGGCGGTAATCTACTTTTTGTGCCATAATGTTCTGTGACACCCCTAATAAGAGTGCCATAAACACCATCATGAAAAGATTTTTCTTCATAGAAAAAAAATAAAAATGCCCGCAATTCCCCAGACGGATTTTTGCAAAAGAAGAGGCGTGGGAACTGTTTTAATTTCTTATCTGTTTCGAGGTATCGCCAAACACCCACCATTCAAATAATAATAGACAGCCCACACCTTTATAGGTATACCTTCCCCTCCATGGGGCAATGTATATCCAAAAGAGGTGAGCGTTTTGTTGTCTATTATTCTTGAATGGCTTTGAAAATTGGCGATTTTCGAAACAAGAATAATATTACTAAAAACGCTCTTCGATATATATACCTTACCAATTCTTTTTACAAAGAACGGATAAGATGTCGCAAAGATAGAGATTTTTTGAATAATCAGCAAATTTTAATGCTGTTATTTACTTTTCAGGCTCTTACATTCTCAATTTCTTTGGGCTGTCTTCCAACCTTCTTTCCCAAGCTTTTTTGCCTCATTACGAGCTGCTTTACTCGCTTTTTCTCCGAGTTCTTTCTTGGTCGCTTTTGCAAGTTCCTGACGTTCCTTTCGTTGATCCTTTGTCGATTGGGCAAAAGTCATTCCAGATGCCGTGATTAACATCAGTGAGACAAGTCCGAGAATAGTTCTTTTCATAGATGGACTGTGACGATTGGTTTTGCGTTGGAAGATTCCACAGTCCAACTATTATATACGAGAAAAGCGTAGGAATCCGAATCTGTTGCCGTCCTACACCCTGCTCTTAAAACTTGGAGGATATGAGGTGGCTGCTACCGGCATCCTGT